>JALZCA010000160.1 GCA_030863285.1 Actinomycetota bacterium
GCTTAGCCCTGGCTGAAACGGGACGACGACGCCACCGGGCACCAGAGCGAGTGAATGCGAGAGGTCGGGACATTCAGTTGCGCTGGGCGCAACCAGACGTCCCAACTTCGGGCGCTACTAGGTGCAGGCGTGGCGGGTTGCCAGCGCGGCGGCCAACTCCCTTGCCGTTTCGAGGACCGAGTCCGGGCGAATGTTCCTGACGTCGCTGCCGAGGCGCAGCGCCAGTAGCGCCGGCCACCGATCGCTACTGGAGGCAAGCGTCACCTCGCGCCAGCCGTCGGCGAGATCCTTCGCCTCGCGCACCGGGTAGTAGTCCTCGAACCACTTCGCTGCGGCGGGAGAGATCTCGAACGTCACCAACCTCTCGTCGGGCCGATCGACGAACGCGCCGCGGTAACGCTCGGGATCGAAGTCGTCCGGGACCTCGGCGTCCTCTTGCGAGATACGCACGTCCTTTATGCGGTCGGCCCGGAACATGCGCTCGTCGTTGCTGAGGTGATCGAAGCCGACGAGGTACCAGCGCCCACCGGATGCGATCAACCCCCAGGGATCTACGGAGCGAGTGGTCAGCTCTCCGCGCGACGCCGAGCGATAGTCGAGCTCGACGCGTGTGCGTTCGGTTAGCGAACGCTGCAGCGCCTCGAGGTGTGTCGCCGGCGCCGTGTCGAGTTCGACCGCGATCCCGGTTCCCTCGCCGTCATTCTCGTGGGCGCCGAGCGCGCGCCGTAACTTCGCCAGGCCGCGCTTGAGCGACTCGGCCTCCTCCATCCCCGGCAGCGCCGCCAGGGCGCGCCCGCCCGCGTAAAGGGCCAGTGCCTCGGCGGGAGTCAGACGCAGCGGTGAGCCGAAGTAGTCCGCCATCCGTACGTAGACGCGATCTTCGTCGATGGTCGCCTCGATCAGATCGCCGGGCCCGTAGCCGGGAAGGCCGCAGAGGAAAACGAGGTTCAGGTCGTCTATCAGGTCGCGCTTCTTTACGTCGAACTTGCGCGCGAGCTCGTCGATCCCAACGCCGGGGTGCCGCACTGCATAGGGCAACAAGACGAGGATGCGGCGCAACCGCTTGCTGAGACGTCCGTCGGCGACCTCGCTCACCGCGCCGCCTCGGACATGCCGG
This sequence comes from Actinomycetota bacterium, assembly GCA_030863285.1. Next base: position 1,118 of record JALZCA010000160.1, read on the forward strand.
ATACGAAAGGAGCGATGCGTTCGCACAGGCGTCGACGAAGCGAGTCCGGCGCGACGATCTCGACGCCCTCCCCCAGCTCGATGATCCACGAGACGAAGGCGTCCGCGTTCGCGACGTCGACTTGGACCTCGACTGCGCCGTCTTCGGTCTCCTGTTGCGGGTGATCGACCAGGTTCTGCTCGACCCACCATCGCAGAGGCGCGTCGAAACGAACGACGGCAGTGACTTCTTCGGCCCCCGTCTCCCACGGCTCCCGAGCGACGTAGTCCTCGGCGTTGAAGTCCGCAGGTATCTGGTAGGAGGCGCCGGTCTCATCGATCGCGCCCTTGATCCGCGAGACCCGGAACGTCCGTTGCTCGCCACGGTCGATGTCTCGTCCGACGAGGTACCAGTTGCCGCGCCGGTGAACGAGGCCGTATCCCTCGACGCGCCGCGACGACGTGGATCCGTCGACGGTCTCGTAGTCGAAGCTGATCGCGCGCCGTTCGAGCAACGCGGCATAGAGGGGGCCGAGCGCGGGTTGTTCGGCCGCGAGGTCCGCCCCCCAGGAGATCCGGCCGGGCCGGATGCCTCCCCCACCGTCTGCAACCGAGAGCTTGAGCAAGCCGCTTCCGGCCTGCTCCTGCACGCCGAGCACCGCCTGTGCAGCGATCTGCAAAGCCGCGAGCTCGTCTGGTTCGAGATCGAGATCCGGCAAGTAGTACTTGTCCTTGGGGATCGTGTAGCCGTCGGCTTGATCGACGAAGGGATCGGTCGGCACGACCTCGAGCGGGATGCCCATCGTGCGCAGGGCTTCCTTGTCGCGCTCGAACGCGCGCCGAAAGGCGTCGTAGTTCGCCTGGTCGTAACCCGCGATCTGCTCGCGGATCTCCTCGGCGGTCATCGGGCGGCGGGATTCGAGGAGGGCCGCGATGAGGTTGATGAGCCGTTCGATGCGGCGCATGAAAGGAGAGTAACCAACGGGTTTCGTCGCCATAGTCTTCGTGGGCCGCGGTATGACGTGAGTCGAGGCGCCGGGCATCACGCGGTTCTACGGCTGGAAGGCGTTTCCTCCGGTGGCGTCCGCCACTCGCTCGCCGGCCAAACATCCGGCCGCTCCGGCCGCGAGGAACAGCTCCGGGGTCTGGCCGATAGTCCGTCCCATCGAGGTGGGGTGAAGTCCGCGCTCCGTCAGCAGCTGTAGCGCCGGCGCGCCGTCGCGAACCTCGACGCGGTGACGATCGGTGACGCCGGCTTCCACGAGCTGGCGCTCGAGCTCATCGCGCTGATCGATGTCTGGCACCGCGATCGTGCACGATTCCCGCGCCGACACGCGCAGCGCTGTGATCGTGTGGTGGCTTATCCCGCGTTGCCGCTCCCGCTCGTCGACGAACGACACGCGCAGGCAGGCTACGGCGAATCCTGCGAGCGCGGTCGCGGCATCGAGGAGCTGTCCTTGCTCGAGCGCGGTATGGCCGAGCGCTGTGCCGGTTCCGACGACCCCGGGGCCCATCGCAGCCACGATCGCGTCACACTGCGCGGCGTGTCGCAGCGCGACGAGGCCGCTGAAAACGTTGACGGCTTCCAAATCGCCGCCGAACGCGTGCCCCGCGGTGGCCGTGGCGTCGATGAGCCCGGCGTCTCTCGAGGCCGCCACGAGCCTGCTCCACGCGAGCGGAAGGGCGGCGCCGTCGGTCATGAGATAACCGACCCGCGCGTCCGGAGCGCGCGCCTTGATGCCCGCGGCGACCGCCGGCACCTGCGAGTGCAGTCCGCACGCGACGGTCGGGGCTCCTGCGAGCGACTCGGCTTCGACCAGCCCGTCGTGGTGGGGGCTCTCGGGGGCCTCCGCCGCCAGGACGTTCGTCTGCCAGGGCGTGTAGCGAAGCTTGACGATGTGCCCCTCGCCCACGCCGTCGTCGGGATCTGCGTCGAGGTCCCACAGCACGAAGGCGGTGCCGCCGGTTCCGAGCCCGAGCGCGATGCCCGTGGTGTTGAGGATCACGCGATGGCCCTGCTCCAGGGTTCCGATCATGTGAGGGAACGCGGCCGCCTCCACCTCTTCTTCGTCGACCCGCACGCGCACGGTGACGAGGTCGCTCCGGCGATCGAGGATCTCGGTGACCGTCCCTCGCGCGAAGGACGCCATCAGAGCGATGCGATGAGCTTCGTGACGCGTTCGTCAGACGAGCGGAATGGGTCCTTGCATAGGACGGTCCTCTGCGCCTGGTCGTTGAGCTTGAGGTGCACCCAGTCGACCGTGAAGTCGCGGCGTTTGCGTTTTGCGGCTCGGATGAACTCGCCGCGCAACTTCGCTCGCGTCGTCGCCGGAGGCTCCTGAGTTGCGCGCTCGATGTCTTCCTCATCGCACATGCGCTCGACGAGCCCGCGTCTTTCGAGGAGGTAGTGCAAGCCCCTCTTGCGATTCACGTCGTGATACGCGAGGTCCATCAGCGCGACGCGCGGGTGCGCGAGCGAGACGTTGTGCTTCGACCGGTACTGCTCGATCAGCTTTCGCTTCGAGATCCAGTCAATCTGGCGGTCGAGCTTGTCCTGGTCGTGTTCGAGGTTATGGATCGCGTGCTCCCACATGCCGGCGATCTGCTTCATGACCGTGTCGTCGCGCTTGTCGACCCAGCGAAGGGCCTTGTCGAGGTACTCCTTCTGCATGTCGAGAGCCGAAGCCTCGCGTCCGTTCGCCAGACGAACGCGCCTGCGACAGGTTGTGTCGTGCGAGATCTCGCGGATCGCACGGATGGGGTTTTCGAGGGTCATGTCGCGCACCTGCACGTTCTCCTCGACCATGCGGAGCAGCAGCGCGGTCGTCCCGACCTTGAGGTAGGAGGTCCACTCGCTCATGTTCGAGTCGCCCACGATCACGTGGAGGCGGCGGTACTTCTCGGCGTCGGCGTGGGGCTCGTCGCGCGTGTTGATGATCGGGCGCGACCGAGTCGTCGCCGAGGACACTCCCTCCCAGATGTGCTCCGCGCGCTGCGAGATGCAGAACAGGGCTCCGCGCGCGGTCTGCAGGACCTTGCCGGCTCCCGCAAAGATCTGGCGCGTCACGAAGAAGGGGATCATGACCTCGGCCAGCCGACCGAACTCGCCGTAGCGCGACACGAGGTAGTTCTCGTGGCTCCCGTAGGAGTTGCCGGCCGAGTCGGTGTTGTTCTTGAACAGGTAAATGTCGCCCGAGATGCCTTCTTCTCGCAGGCGAGCCTCGGCCGCGCGCAAAAGCCCCTCGAGGATGCGCTCCCCTGCCTTGTCGTGGACGACGAGGTCGTAAACGGTGTCGCACTCCGGCGTCGCGTATTCGGGGTGTGACCCGACGTCGAGGTAGAGGCGCGCCCCGTTCTCGAGAAAGACGTTCGACGACCGGCCCCACGAGACGACGCGGCGGAACAGGTAACGCGCGACCTCGTCCGGCGACAGCCTGCGCTGACCCCGGAACGTGCAGGTGACGCCGTACTCGTTCTCTGTCCCGAAGATGCGTCGTTCCACGGCTTCAGGATACGGGGGATGTCCGCGGCATCGCGGATGAACCGCGGCCGTCGAGCGACGCGCCTAAATCAGTTCGGAGATCGCCTCGGGCTTCAGACGCTTGAACTTGCGGCGTCCGCGCGTGCGATCGAGCACCGCGACCTCGAGCCGCTCGACCGGAAGCTCGTTGTCCTCGACGGTCTTGAGGGCGTCGTGCGCCAGCTTCACGCCCGCGTCGAGGTCCGGGAGCTTCTCCGGATATGAATCGGGGTACTTGCCCTCGAGGTGCGTGTTGAGCGCGTCTGCCTGTCCACCCATCGCAACCCAGCCTGTCCGGTCGGTGACCGATCCGTCGAAGAGGATGTGGAACAGCTCGTTCGTGCCGGTCGTGTCTCCTACCGAGGCGACCAGGATCTCGCATTCGTAGGGCTTTACCTCCGAAGTAAAGATGTTCCCGAGCGATTGCGAGTATGCGTTCGCGAGTCCCTTCGCAGTGACGTCCTCACGTGAGTACGAGTAGCCCTTTACGTCGAGGAGCCGGATGCCTCCGATGCGGAGTTGCTCGAACTCGTTGAACTTGCCGACGCCGGCGAACGCGATGCGGTCGTATATCTCGGAGATCTTGTAGAGGGTCGCCGACGGGTTCTCTGCGACGAAGAGGATCCCGTCGCTGTATTCCATGGCGATGATGGAGCGACCGCGCGCTATGCCCTTGCGTGCGTAATCCGCTTTGTCCTTCATGAGCTGCTCGGGCGACACGTAGTACGGAACGGCCATCAGTCGGGGTCTCCCGGGCGTCGGACGTCGACCGCGTGGCTCTCTTGGCCCCGCATCTCGCTTTGTCGCTCGCTGATCAGCTCCTCGAAGAGGCGCTGGATGTCTTCCTCGGGGATCTCACGGATGCCGTCGGCGGAGATAACCGCAACGGTCGGGAAGATCCCGCGCATCAGATCGGGCCCTCCCGTGCCGACGTCCTCGTCCGCCGCGTCGAAGAGGGCTTCGATGCCGAACTTGATCGCATCCTCTAGCGGCAGGTCCGCTCGATAGCGCTTCTTCAGCGAGGAGCGGGCGTCCTTCCCTCCCGAGCCGCTTGCGTGGTAGTCGTCCTCCTCGTAGCGGCCTCCGGTGACGTCGTACTTGAATATCCGTCCCTGCTGCCTGGACTCGTCGTAGCCCGCGAACAGGGGCACGACGACCAGCCCCTGCATAGCCGCCGGAAGGTTGGCTCGGATCATCTGGGAGAGCTTGTTTGCCTTCCCCTCGAGGCTCAGCCGCTCGCCCTCGACTTTTTCGTAGTGCTCGAGCTCGGTCTGCAGGAGCCTCACCATCTCGACCGCCGGCCCCGCCGCTCCCGCGATCGCCACGGCGCTCATGTCGTCGGCCGCAAAGACCTTTTCGATGGAGCGGTGAGCGATCTGGAACCCTTCGGTGGCCCGCCGGTCGCCGGCGACTACGACGCCGTCCTTGTAGCGCAGAGCGAGGACGGTCGTCCCCTCGGGGGCCTCGACGTGGCCGCTCAGGTCCCTGCCCGGCAGCAGGTCGGGGCTGTGGCTCTTGAGGAGCTCGGAGAAGGATGAGCCGGGCCCGTTGACGGGGAGCCGGAGCACGTCCGCGATCGCTGGGTCACTGCCTATTTCCATGGAGCGAAACCCTACTTGACCGGAATCTGATCCAACGGTCGCGTCAGAGGTTCGAGGTAGCGCTCGTACTGGGTGAGCTTGAACTCGGTGATGTAGTTGCCCGCTCTATGGAGGAAAGTCGGGTTCTCCTTGAGCAAGCCGATACCGCGGTTGCACCTTCCGCAGAGCAACCCGCGGACTCGGTTCCACTTGTGATCGTGATCGACGTGGAGGTCCTCACCCATGACGGTGCCGCAGATGGCGCATGCGTGGTTCTGACTTTCGAGGAGCTCGTTGAACGACTCAGGGGTAAGACCGTACTTAGCTGCTAGCCAACGCTTTCGGTCCCGTTCGCGAAGCTCTTCGCGATTTTCTTCACGACGCTTACGCTGGCTCGCTAGGTGCCTCTCGCGGTTCTCCTCCTGCCACCTCTTTGCTTTGGCGATGACAACGTCACGGTTCTTCGAGTACCAGGCCTTCCGCTGAGCGCGGTTGCACTCGATGCAGTCGTTCCTGCGGCCGTCCCGCATATCTCTCGCGCGATAGAAATGCTCGGGTGGCTTGGTCACCCCACAGAGGCGACAAGTTTTCATCGCTTTGTACAAATAAGGGTGCAAAGCGGGTCATTCGCCTCCTTTTTGGACGAAGGACCTGACAAAATCTTCCGCATTGGCCTCGAGCACCTCGTCTATTTCGTCTAACAAGTCGTCGACTTCCTCAGCCGAGGACTCGGTCTTCTTCTGCTCTTCGGGCGCGGTCTCTTCTTCGCGTCTGGGCTTGCCTTTGCGGGTCTGTTCTCCACCTGGGCTCATTTGGTCACCTCTGCTGGACGAGCGGTTCCGGCAATCGTACCCAGAGGCTGCGACGCGAAGTCGCAGGTCAGCACCTATTTGGTGCCGAGGTACAAAGCCTGGAACCGAGAAAACGCAGGGCCGCGGCCCAAAAAAGCCTAAGCGGCCCCCAAGTTGCGGATGAGCGTCGTCGCGTCCGGGCTCGCGTCGAGCAAGCCCTCGACGTGCTCGCGCGTCCCGCGTAGCGGCTCCAGGGTTGGCACCTTGCGCAGCGGCTCGTCGCCGGTGTCGAAGATCAGCGCGTCCCACGACGCGGCGACGATCGAGCCGGGATAGCGGCGGAGGCACTCGCCGCGGAAGTACGCCCGGGTATCGGCGGGCGGGTGATCGACCGCATGGGCGACCTCGTCATCGGACACCAACCGCTTCATCTTGCCGGAGTCGGCGAGCTTCCAGTAGAGGCTCTTCGAGCGCCGTACGTCGTGGTACTGGAGGTCGATGAGCTTGAGCTTCGGGTGATCCCACTCGAGTCCATCGCGCCGGCGGTACGCCTCGAGCATCGACAACTTCGCGACCCAATCCAGCTCGTCGTTGAGCGTCAGCGGATCGCGCTCCAGCCCCTCCAACACGTGCTCCCAGCGATCGAGCACGTCGTCGGCCCCCTCGTCGATCTCGTTGTCCTGGGCGTATTTCTTGGCGAGGCGGAACCATTCCCACTGCAGCTCGACCGGGGTCATCTTGCGACCGTCGGCCAATTCCAAAACCGAACGGCACGACGGGTCGTGCGACACGACGCGCATGGACTTCACCGGCTCGGCCAGCGTGAAGTCCTCTTCGATGAAGTCGTCTTCGATCATTCGCAGAATGAGGGCGGTGGTGCCGATCTTCAGATAGGTCGCGATCTCGGACATGTTTGCGTCGCCGACGATGACGTGGAGCCTGCGGTACTTCTCGGCATCGGCGTGAGGTTCGTCGCGGGTGTTGATGATCGGGCGCTTGAAGGTTGTCTCTAGTCCGACCTCGACCTCGAAGAAGTCGGCGCGCTGCGAGATCTGGTAATCGACGCCGCTGGCGCCGTTCTCGGCCCCCACCTTGCCCGCTCCGGTGAAGATCTGGCGCGAGACGAAGAACGGGATGAGCTGCTTCACGAGGTGCGGGAACGGAACGCTGCGGTCGACCAGGTAGTTCTCGTGACAGCCGTACGAGTTGCCTTTGCCGTCGGAGTTGTTCTTGTAGATGAAGATCTGCTCGCCATCGGGAACGATCGTGCGCGTGGCGTCGATGGAGAGCTCGAGGATGCGCTCCCCCGCCTTGTCCCAGATCACGGCATCGCGCGCGGAGGTGCACTCCGGGCTCGAGTACTCGGGATGCGCGTGATCGACGTAGTAGCGCGATCCGTTCGGCAGGATGACGTTGACGAGGCCCGACTCGTCCTCGACCGGCGTCTCCAGCGGCGCACGGTCGAAGCCGCGGGCGTCGCGCAGGGGGCTTTCCTCCTCGTAGTCCCACTTGACCCGCTTCAGCGTGGGCTGCGCGTATGCGTTGATCAGCAGCGAGGAGGTAAGGATCGGGTTGAAGTCCGCCGCGTCGCGCAGCGAGATGCCGTACTCCGTTTCGATCCCACAGATCTTTGGCAGCGCCATATGGAGGATCTAGAGGTACTGGCCGGTCTGGACGCGCTCGACCTGTCGTGCTTCGGCGGTCTCGTCCTCCGCTTTCGTGACGAGCGTGCGGATGTAGACGATGCGCTCGCCCTTCTTGCCGGACACACGTGCCCAGTCGTCGGGGTTCGTCGTGTTCGGCAGATCCTCGTTCTCCCGGTACTCCTGATAGATCGCCTTGAGGAGATCGTCGGTGTTGATCCCCTTCTCGCCGCCGGATATGGCTCGCTTGATCGCCATCTTCTTGGCGCGGCGAACGATGTTCTCGATCATGGCTCCGGAGGAGAAGTCCTTGAAATAGAGCTCCTCTTTGTCGCCGTTTGCGTAGGTGACTTCGAGGAAGCGGTTCTCTTCCGCGTTCGAGTACATCCGATCGACGGTCTTCTCGATCATTTCCGTGATGGCCTTCTCGGCCGACCCGTGCAAGCGGATTTCGTCCTGTGCGATCGGGATCTCGGGCGTGAGGTACTTGGCGAAGATGTCCTTCGCGGAGCGCTCGTCGGGGCGCTCGATCTTGATCTTCACGTCGAGGCGCCCCGGACGCAAGATGGCGGGGTCGATGAGGTCCTCGCGGTTCGAAGCACCGACCACGATGACGTTCTTCAGGCTCTCGACGCCGTCGATCTCCGCGAGCAACTGCGGCACGATCGTCGACTCGATGTCGCTCGAGATACCGGACCCGCGCGTGCGGAATAGTGAGTCCATCTCGTCGAAGAACACGATCACGGGAACGCCCTCTTCGGACTTCTCCTTTGCGCGCTGGAAGATCTGACGGATCTGGCGCTCGGTCTCGCCGACGTACTTGTTGAGCAGCTCCGGCCCCTTGATGTTCAAGAAGTAGGACTGGCGCCCGGTGCGCTGGAGTTTCTCGGCGACCTTCTTGGCAAGGGAGTTCGCAACGGCCTTGGCAACTAGCGTCTTGCCACAACCCGGAGGGCCGTACAGCAGGATGCCCTTCGGCGGCTCGAGCTTGTGCTCTTTGAAGAGGTCGCCGTGCAGGAACGGCAGCTCCACCGCGTCGCGGATCTCTTCGATCTGGTTGTCGAGGCCCCCGATGTCCTCGTAGGAGATGTCGGGCACCTCCTCGAGGATGAGCTCCTCGACCTCGGGCTTTGGAAGGCGCTCGATCGCAAGTCCCGACTTCGTATCCATCAGCAGACTGTCGCCCGAGCGGAGATGCTCGTCGAAGATGGAGTCGGCGAGCTCGATGACCCGCTCCTCGTCGGCGCGGGCGATCACGAGCGCGCGCTTGCCGTCTTCGAGGACCTCCTTGAGCGTTACGACTTCGCCCTGGATGTCGAAGTCGAACGAGTCGATGACGTTGAGCGCCTCGTTGAGCATGACCTCCTGGCCACGCTGTAGCTGCCCGAGCTTCACGTCGGGAGAGACGTGGACGCGCAGCTTGCGGCCGTTGGTAAAGACGTCGGCAGTCGACTCCTCCTCGAATCCCTGGAGGAACACGCCATAGCTCGATGGAGGTTGGGTGAGCTTCTCGATTTCCTCTTTCAGCGTGACGAGTTGCTCGCGCGCCTCGCGCAGCGTCGCCGCCAGGCGGTCGTTGTTCTCGTGGGCTTGGTCGAGCTCCTTACCGGCCTTGTAGAGACGCTCTTCGAGCGAGCGCATCTGGCGGGGGGCGGCGTCGAGCTTGCGGCGCGACAGACTCAACTCCTCTTCGAGCAGCTTGAGCTGTCCCCGCAACTCCTGGACCTGCTGGTCGTATTGAGCGATCGTGCGCTCGACGTCGTCCTTCGGGACCTCAACCACCTCCTCGGCGTGCCGCCAAGATTACTCCCCTAAGCGGCAAAATGGGTGCATCCTCAAGACCCCGGCGTCCCGGCCTTGTGCGCGCGGGCGAGTTTCCGTCCGACGATGATGAAACCCGTGTGGGCGACCATGCGGTGATCCGGACGCACGGAGGGACCGTCGACGTTCCACGTTCGGAGCATGGTTTCGAACGTGTTCACGAGAGCGAATCCGCCGCGTCGCATCGCTTCTACGGTTTGCTGCACCTGGGGCACCGTGGGGAGATAGCAGCACATCAAGCCGCCGGGCGCGAGCGCCTCGGTCGTCGTGCCGACCGCGCGCCACGGCTCCGGCAGGTCGAACACGAGCCGGTCGAATCCTCGTTCGTCGACGTCGGCGAACACATCGCCGAGCCTCATCTCGACGTTGTGCGGTTTGCCGCCGGAGCCGGAGAACCACTCGTTCACGTTCTCCACCGCTCGTTCGTGATGGTCCTCGCGCACCTCGTACGACACGACCCGACCCTCCGAGCCGACGGCGCGCGCGAGTGTGAGCGTGAGTGATCCCGAACCCGATCCAGCCTCGAGGACCTGCGCACCGGGAAAGACATCGGCGTAGACGAGGATCATGCCGAGGTCCTTCGGGTACACGACCTGCGCGCCGCGCTGCATCTTCAGGACGAAGTCGGCCAGGCCGGGGCGGAAGGCGAGCATGCGCGCGCCTCCCGACGACGTCACCGTTACGCCGGCGGGAGACCCGATCAGCTCGTCGTGGTCGATCGTCCCGCGGTGGGAGTGGAATTGGCGTCCCGAGTGAAGCGTGATCATGTAGCGCCGGTCGCGGCCGTCGACGAGTAACACGCGCTCGCCCGCTTCGAGAGGGCGCTCGTCGGGCGGGCGATAGGAATCCTCGTCGTTCACCGGCTCTTCTTTCGGGGCGCAGGCTTGCGTGACCGCTCGCGCCACGAGGGATCGGCTTTGCGGCGCGCGGCGAGGTCCTTCATTTTGCAAAACGAGCACATGGGATCGTCCGAATCATTCGCGACCGTCGGAGCGCCGCACCGAGAGCACTCCACGACCACGGCCGCGTCCTCGGCTTCCCGGAAGCGGTGAGCGGCCTTCTTGAGGAACCCGAAGTACATCTGGTGCTTGGTTCCGGGCGATTGCTCCTCTAGCAGAGTGATCGCCTCTTTGTAGCGATGCTGGGTGTTGCCCTCGACCATCGGGCACTCCTCGACTATGTAATCGATGCCCCTGAGCACCGCGTACGCCGCGGTCTCGCGTTCGGCGATCCTGACGAGCGGTTTGACCTTCTTGACGAGCACGGTGCGAGCACCGGGACCGGATTCGATAACGCGCTCTTCGAGGACCGGTGCCTGTCGCCCGAGCATGTCGACGTTCCAATGCAGGACGTTGCCGAAGAGTGTCGCGACCTCATCATCGAGGTTGTGGCCCGTGACGAGGATGTCGAACCCCTCTTCGAGGGCTGCGCGGTTGAACTCGTAACGCTTGTTGAGCCCGCACCCCGAACAGGGCACGCGCCCGGTCAGCTGCGCGAGCTCCGGGACGGTGTAGTCGTGTTCCTCGGCCAGCGAGCGGATGATGAGCTTGGCGTCTCGCTTGGCGGCGAACTGAACCGACGCCTCCTTCGAACGGGTCGAGTAACCGCCGATTCCGAGGTCGAGGTAGAACCCGGTCGCGTCGTAGCCGAGGTCGAGCAGGACGTCCCACACCGCGAGCGAGTCCTTCCCCCCCGACACGGCGACCAACAGACGGTCGTCGGGAGTCATCATCTTGAAGTCCTTGATGGCCTTTGCGACCTGGTTGCGCACGTGCGTCACGAAGTGGTCGGAGCAGAAGGCGGCGTTGTGGCGCCGGACGTCCACGACCGCGGGGCCGCGGCAGACCTTGCACTTCACGGGGTAGGTCCCTTCGTGCCGAAGCGATCTACCCCTTGGCGTTGCGGAAGCGCCGAGCGCGCTTCCGCAGGGACCACTCGCTCGCTCGAGCCCCCCGAGAGGACCGGCCTTATCTCAAGCTCGTCCCCGTCTTCTAGTGCCTCGTCCCGGGTGAGCAGCGTCGCGTCCCGGATGACGAGGACCGACTCCGGCACGATGTCGAGCTCCTTCAAAAGCGCCGAGACCAGGCGCGGCCCCGTCACCTCGACGACGCGGTCGGGGTTGCGCAGCTTGACCTTCACGCAACAAAGCCTATGACGGCCTGTTCGAACAGTGGAGGTCTCTAGAAGCCTCCGGGCCGGACCGCCAGGTCCAGCTCGACGGTCCTCGTTCCGCTTTCGCTGACGACCTCGAACTCGACCGTCTCCCCCGGCTCGAATTCCGCCACCCGGTCGATGAGCGCCTGCGCTCCGGCGACCTCGTCGCCCTGTACTTCGGTCACGACCTCGCCGGCTTCGAGCCCGGCTTGTTCCGCAGGACTTTCCGAGATCACGTGCGTTATCAAGGCTCCCTCGAGGCCGGAAGGCAGGTCGGCGTCCAGCTCGGCGAGCGTCTCCTCGTCGACGTCGGCGAGCAACACCCCCATCCACGGACGCCTCTCCGGCGGCGTCGTGAGGATCTCCTCGATCACCGGGATCGCGTCGTCGATGCTGATGGCAAAGCCCACGTTCTCGGCTGCGGCTGCCCCCGCGGCCGCCGTGTTGATCCCGATGAGACGACCGTTGAGGTCCACGAGCGGGCCGCCCGAGTTCCCCGGGTTGATCGCCGCGTCGGTCTGGATCAGTCCCTCGAGCTCGACGACATCCTCGGCCGTGGTGCCGCCGACTTCGATGGTTCGGTCCAGGGCGGACACGATCCCCTGCGTCACGGTCGGCCCCCCCGTGAGGCCCAGCGGGAAGCCCAGCGCGATCACCTCGTCACCCAGGCGCAGCGCCTCGGATCGCCCGAACTCGATCGGTGTCAGGTCATCGGCATCTACTCGGATGACGGCGAGGTCGGGGCTCGTCCTGGTATCGACCACGGTCCCGTCCAGACGTCGTCCATCGTGCAGGACCACGGTGACCTCAGTGGCCTGCTGCACCACGTGGTTGTTCGTGACGATCACGCCTCGCCGGTCGATGATGACCCCCGAACCTTGGCCCCGGCCCTCCTCGACCCCGCCGAGGATGTCCTGGCGCAACGAGGTCACGCGGACGTTGACCACCGAGGGAAGGACGCCCTCGATTGTGTCTGCGACCGTGGAGCTCGGTGGGTCCTCGTCGCTCTGCGCAAAGGTGACCTCGGGAAGGGGCTCAAACTCTTGGGTTTGGGCGTCCGGCTCCCGCGCGTCGCGCGAACGGATTTGGAAGTCGCAAGCACCCGATACGAGGGCCGCGACAGTCAGTAAGGCGATTATCAGTCGAGGGGTCTTGTTCACGACGACGAGGATAGGGCCGCGCGCGCCGTAGTCGCGACGACGCCGCTGAGAATTCCCTAAGAGTTAGGCCGCTTCGGCCGGCGCCTCGATGGCCTCGACGTCGAACTGCCCCCCGAGGAGCCCATTGAGAGCAAAGAAGATCTGGTAGGTGCCGGGCTCCAACTCGATCGGGATGGCGACCTCGTCGACGACGTCGGTAAGGGCCTGCAGGCCGAATAGGGATACCTCTCTTACGGGGCCTTCGTGAAGGACCTCGCGTGTGTCGGGCTGAACGAGGAACCACTGCTCGGCGTAACGTCCTGCGGGCGCCGACCACTCGCGCTCGAGCCTGAACGGGAGCGTCCGTCCCTTCCTGATCGGAATCCCCGAGTCGCCGAAGCTCGAGCGAAGCGGGGCGACCCGGACCGTCACGACCTTTCGTTGGGCGCCGTTGATGTCTGCTTCCATGACGCTAAGGCTAACTAAACGATCTCCAGCGAGGCAATGACCGGCCGACCGTTCTCCTCCACCCAGCGCGACGCCACCGTCGCCTTGCTGTTCTCCCCCTCGTACAAAATGCGCGCCACGAGTGCGTCTCCCTCGGCCGTGACGTCCTCTACGGAAGCCGATGTGGCGGGCCTGGGCAACGCCTTCATGACCGTAGGAGCCTGCTGCTTCGCGTTGTCGCTGAGGTCGCTCGCTGCCTTACGCAGGTCGCCTGCGACTACTGCCTGTGCGTGCGCGTCGGCGTGCTCCCGGACCTTGTTCGCATCCACCTTCACTGCCTCCTTGTTCGTTCGTCCCTATATGCCGTCGAACATCTGAGCGAAGACCTCCGGGTCGTCTTTTTCGATGACCGGGAAACCCTCGCCCGACTTGCCGATCCACTTCATCTGGACGCCGGGATTGTGCCAGTTCTCCTCGCCCAGGAAGAAGTGAGGACTCCCCTTCACGTTCGAGTTCTGTGCTTCCTCCATGTCCTCGAAGATCGAGCGACGGGCCGAGCCGCTGCGCAAGGCGGCATCGATGGCTTCTGCATCCACGCCCTCGCATTCGTCGGCGACCTCGACGATCTCGTGATGCAGCGAGACGTTGCGGCTGGCTCCGAAGAACCCGCGCCGCAGTGCGAAGTCGAGCTCTTCGCTGGCGCGCAGGCCCTGCTCCTTTGCGGCGTGGACGGCCTCGAGCGCCAGCAAGGTGGACACCGCGTATTCGTACGGCTGGCGCTGCCACGACTGCCATCCCGCCTCCGGCGCGAGCGATCCGGCGACGGGGATCTCGGCGTCGAGGACGCGCTTGGGAGTCGGGCGGCGGTTGAAAAGCTCCAGTGGGAATGACCTGAGCTCGAGCAAGACCCGCTCCTCGAGACCGCGGCGCGTCCGCTCTCGTCGCCAACGACTTACGGCCGCGTGCGTCCACGGGCATGCGATGTCGGCCCACAAGGTAAAGGTGATTTCGCCGCTGCTCACGCCCGGACCCTACCCCGCGCCCATACTGTGAAATCGTGTGCATCTTCTGCGACATCGTGAGCGGTGACGTCCAGGCCGAAATCGTCTTCGACGACGATTCCGTCCTCGCTTTTCTCGATCATCGTCCGCTGTTCCCCGGCCATACGCTCCTGGTGCCCAGGGAGCACTACGAGACGCTCACCGACCTTCCCGCCGAGCTCGTCGCCCCTTTGTTCGGCGCGGCGCGTTTCCTCGGGCAGGCGGTGCAGCGCGCCATGGGGGCCGAGGGGACCTTCGTAGCGATGAACAACAAGGTGAGTCAGAGCGTCCCCCACCTTCACGTCCACATCGTTCCGCGTCGCCGTAAAGACGGGCTGCGCGGCTTCTTCTGGCCGCGTCACCGCTACAAGAAGGGCGAGATGGAAGCCGCGGGTGATGCCGTCCGCGCGGCGGTCGCGGAGCTCTCGGCGCAGGCATGAGAACGGAAGAGGTGACCATCCGATCGAGCGACGGTCTCAAGTTGCAGGGCGTGGTGGACGAGCCCGACGACGTGCGCGGCGCCTTCGTTCTGTGCCATCCACACCCGAAGATGGGTGGGACGATGAACGCTCCCCTGCTCGTCGCCCTGCGCGACCGGTTGGTGTCGGACGGATGGGGGGTGGTCCGCTTCAACTTCCGCGGTATCGGAGCCTCCGAGGGCGAAGCATCAACCGGCGAGAAGGAGGTCGCGGACGCTAAAGGGGCCGTCGCGCTTGCGAAGGATCGCTGGCCGGACGTGCCTCTCGTCATCGGGGGCTGGTCGTTTGGAGCCGCGGTCGCCATTCGAACGATGGATGCTCACCCCGAGATAAAGGCGGGGGTTGCGATCGCGCCGGCAGTCAAGCCCCGCGAGGGCATAACCGCCGGCTTGCCGGACCCGTCGCGGGTGTCGCTTGATGCTCCCGTGCTGTTCGTGGCCGCGGTCAACGATCATCTCGTCGAGCTCGACGACTGCAGGGCCTGGATCGAGCGCGTGCCTCGGGCGGAGATAGCCGAGCTAGAGGGCGCCAACCATTTCTTCTGGGCCAAGTACGACGATCTAGTCGACGTGGTGGCGAGCTGGCTCGCCGACAACGTTTGATACGAGAAAGGACGCAACCATGAAGTTCGGCCTCGATTGCTCGCAGCACCAGCTCACGTGGGAGGAGGTCCTCGAGCGCGTCCGCTTCGCGGAGGACACCGGCTTCGACGGCGCGTGGGTGTTCGACCACTTCAAGGCGTTGTACGGCGATCCGACCGGTCCTTGCTTCGAGGCGTGGACTCTGCTCGCCGGCCTCGCCGCGCGCACCGAGCGCATCCGTCTCGGCGCTCTGGTGACCGGAGTGACCTACCGGCACCCTTCGATCCTGACGACGGAGGCCGTGACGATCGACCACATCTCGAACGGCCGGTTGGAACTGGCGATCGGGGCTGCCTGGTTCGAAGGAGAGCATCGCGAGCTCGGCATCGATTTCCCGTCCAACGGCGAGCGGGCGCGCCGCCTCGAGGAGGCGCTGGACGTCATGAAGCTCTTGATGACCGATGACGAGGTCTCGTTCGACGGACGCTATTACCGGCTGGACCACGCCACCTACCGCCCGCGCCCCGTTCAGCAGCCCTACCCGCCGATTTGGATCGGGGCGGGCGGAGAGAAGCTCATGCTGCCGATCGTCGGGCGCCACGCGGACGTGTGGCATGGCTTCGGATCGCTCGGAGCGCTGAGGAGGAAGTGGGAGGTGGTGGCGCGCGCTGCGGAAGCGGCCGGCCGCGACCCCCAGTCGATCGTCCGCTCGACCGACCTCTCGCTGTCGGAACCGTGGGACGAGGTCAGGACGCGACTCGAGGCCTTGCGCGACGCCGGCTTCACCTATGTCACGGTGAGCTGGCCGTCCGAGGGCAAGCAGCGTCTCGACGAGTACATCGAGAAGGTGATGCCGGACTTCGCGGATTCCTGACACGGGGCGCCTCGAGGATGTAAGGCCCCCCTTGCAAAATGTCAGACGGTGTCTGACAAATTGCCAGGGGAGGTAAAGATGGCCCAGGCGGGGTTGCGGACGAAGTAGTCGTAGAGGCTCGTGACGAAGTCCCACACCTCGTGCCTGGGGGCCGGGAGTTACGACGTCGTCTTGATCACGCGTTCTTCCTTCGGCGGCGCTGGACCTCGTAGAGCATCACGCTCGCTGCGATCGCAAGGTTCAGCGACGAGGCGCTTCCCTCGATCGGGATGCGCAGCGCGAGGTCGCCGGCATCGAGCACCTCGCGCGAAAGGCCTTGGCCCTCGCTCCCGAACACGAGCAGCGCCGGGAGGTCGATCTGCGCGTCCCAGTGCTCGAGCTCGGCCTTCGCGCTCGTCGTGAGGACGCGGATCCCGCGCTCCTTCGCCCAGGCGCGCAGCTCGGCGAAGTCGTTCACCCGGACGATCGGCCGGGCGAAGATCGTTCCCATGCTTGCCTTGACCGCGGTTGGGTGCCAGGGGTCGGTCGCGCTTCCCATCAGGATCAACGCGTCTCCGCCCACCGCGTCGAGCGTTCGGACGATCGCGCCGAGGTTCCCCGGGTTGCCGACCTCGTCGAGTGCAACGAAGAGCGAGTCCTCGTCCACCGCGATCTGCCCAAGGTCGGTGATGCCGGATCGAACCACCGCCGCGACGCCCGTTGGGTCGTCGCGTGCGGATATCGAGGCGAACGCTTCTCGGCTCACCTCGACGACCTCCGCGCCACCGGCGCGCTCGTACACCAGCGAAACGACCGGATGCTCGCCGATCACTTCGGGTGCGATCACAACTTGCTCGATGGAAGCGCCATGGCGCAACGCAAGCGTCACCGGTTGGATCCCCTCGACGAAGAAAAGGCCCTGCTTATCGCGGTGCTTGCGCGCCCTCAGGCGCCTGATCCTCTTGAGCTGCGCGTTCGACGGGCTCGTGACGAGCTCGCGGGCCACCTCGAGCTAGAGGTCGCTCGGCGCGTCGGGCGCTAGTTGAGCGAGGAACTCTCGACAGCGCTCGGCTTCGGATTCCTCTCCGATGACCGCGGCGGCCGCGCCGAGACCGCGCACGGAGCGAAGGAACCCACGGTTCGGCTCGTGGCTCCACGGAACCGTTCCCGAGCCGCGCCAGCCGGCCTTTCGTATGCGATCCAGTCCTCGGTGATAGCCCACGCGGAAGTACGCGTACGCCTGGACGTTCTGGTTGGCGTCGAGCGCCGCCTCGCCGAGCGTTGCCCACGCGGCCAGGCACTCGGGCCACTGCGCCGCGACGGTAGCGGCGTTCTCGGCCGAGTTGACTGCCTGTAGCCGTTCGAGCGAGCCGGGGGGCTCCTCGATACGCGTCTCGAGCGGCTCGCCGACTGGAAGATCGATCATGCGTCGAATCGTAGATGGTCCGGCCAAATGCTCGGCTCGCCGCCGGCTGCCTAGACGCGACGAAGGGAGCGGCCCGCCACGTCCGCTCCCTTCGGTGTTCCAGCCCGCCCCTAGACGTTTACAGCGGGCACCCCAGGTTGTTCTTGCGGTCGAGGTCGGCGGCCAGCGCCAGGATCGTGCTGCGGTTGAGGCTCGCCAGCGCCGCGTTGACATCGGATTGGATGAAGCCGGGCTCGGCGAAGCGCCGGTACGGGTAGCCCACTCCCTCGTGAGCCGCGTTGAGGAAGGCGGCGACGGCCTGACGAAGCAAGATCCTCACCGCTCCCTCGACGCCCGTCCCACCCTGGAAGTTGAGCGCCTGCAGGAAGGTCATCTCGCCGTACGACGCGAGGCTCGACGGGAAGGTGAAGACGGTCTTCAGCTTGGTGTTGGGGCTGTACTCCTCCCAATTGGAGGTGTGGTTCTTCCAGTAGCCGGGGGTGCAACCTTCGTTGCCGATGTTGTCGGCGCCCGCCAGGGGGATGCCGACGGCCAGGACGCCGGCCGCCACGACTGCGGCAACGATCGAACTGCGGATTTTCAAACCAATACGCAAGAACTTCTCCTCTCAGGGGGTCGGGACCCGCCACGGGCCTCCCGGACAGTTCTTCACACTTGCCAGGACCTGTCAACGGACTTGGCAGAATTACCCGGATCTTAGCTAGAACAGTGAGGTGTAGACGAGACCCGCGACGGCGCTGCCTGCGATTACCCAAACCACGCCGACCTTCAATCTCCACAGCGCGATAAACCCAGCAATCGCAAGCAACAACGCAAAGGGGTCTATGGACTGCCACGCTGGCACCGGAAAGGTCACGTTTGCGAGTTCACCCACGCGCACCGAAGCGAAGAGAGCGACGATCGTGAAGGTCAGCGCGAGGTTGAGGATCACGCCGACGACCGCCGCGGTAACCGCGGACAAGGCACCATTCAGCGCGCGGTTGCCGCGTAGCTGCTCGATGAACGGTGCGCCGAGGAAGATCCAGAGGAAGCAGGGAGCGAATGTCGCCCACACCGTCACCGTGGCGCCGAGGATCCCCGCCGCGACGGGATCGAGTCCACCCGGGAAGCGGTATGCGCCCAGGAATCCGACGAACTCCGTGACCATGATCAAGGGGCCCGGAGTGGATTCGGCCAGACCGAGACCGGTCACCATCTGTCCCGGTTCGAGCCACCCGAAGTGCTGCACCGCCGCCTGGTTGATGTAGGCGAGTACCGCGTACGCCCCGCCAAAGGTGACCATCGCGGCTTGACTGAAGAAGACGGCTTCCTGGCTGAGCGTGTCGTCGGTTCCGCGGATCGCAA
>JALZCA010000173.1 GCA_030863285.1 Actinomycetota bacterium
CTCGAGCGAGCGCGCGACTGGGTGGAGCATTGAGCCGGGGTCTTCACCCGCAAGCCGGCGGTCGATGAACGACGAGTTCCGCCGGACGGTCGAGTTCGAAAAGGCGACGGCCGCGGCCGCGAGCACCCGGCACGAGGACGTCGGCGTCGGCACGCTCTACGTGAACTCCCACCTGCCGGGCGTGTGGGACCGCAACTTCATCCGCTTGGACGAGCGCGCGCGAGGATCCTCCGCGTCTGATCTCGCCGCGCTGGCCGACGACCTGCTGCGATCCGCGGGGGCCGAGCACCGCAAGATCTTCGCCACGCCGCCCGACATCGACGAGGACACCTTGGAAGAGTTCGACGACCTCGGGTGGAACCGGACCGACCTCGCAACGATGGCGCACCGCGACCGGAGCAAATTGCGTGTGAGAAACGGGGTAGTCGAGCTCGACGTCGTCTCGTACATCCCGTTCCAAAGTGCCTGCGTCGATGCGTTTCCGGCGTCCGACCCGAAGGTCAAGGATCAGCTCGTGTCGCTCGTCCCGCTGATGGCCGACCACGCGCGCGCCCGCTTCTTCGCGGTCAAGGACGGCGATGACATCGTGTCCGGTTGTCATCTGTACTCCGACGGCGATGTCGCGCAGGTCGAGGACGTGATGACGCTCGAGCCCTACCGAAAGAGGGGCTACGCGGCGGCGGTCGTATCGCGCGCCACGCGCGAGGCAATCGCCGCACGACACTCGCTCGTCTTCCTCATCGTCGAACAAGAGGGCGGCGCGAGGAGGCTGTACGAGAAACTGGGCTTCGACACCATCGGCAAGACGGTCGAGCTGGCGCGCGAGCCCCGCTAGCCGGCGAGCGGCTCCTCCGAGAGGTCGATGTCGTCGACCTGCGCGGCCGACTCGGGCAACGGCAGCGCGGGCCGGCGCGACGCGTACTCGTCGACGTACTCCTGGCCCGACAGCTGCATGATCTCGTACATCAACTCGTCGGTCACCGAGCGCAGGACGAGGCGGTCGGCCTCCCGGCCCGCGTAACGGGTCACGTCGATCGGCGTGCCGAAGCGGACGTGGACCGTCGGTCGGCCCGTTATGCGAGGGAACTTTGCCTCCTTCGGCTGCACCTTGTCGGTCCCGATGAGACCGCACGGGATCACGGGCGCTCCGGCCGTGAGCGCGAGCCGCGCGACCCCTGTCCTCCCGCGGTGGAGATAGCCGTCGGGCGAGCGCGTGCCCTCGGGGTAGATCCCCAGAAGCTTTCCGTCCTCGAGCACCTCGAGGGCGATGTCGAGCGACCGCTGCGATTTCGCTCCCCCCTCGCGCTCGGTCGGGATCTGCCCGACCATCTTGAAGAACCAGCCGGTCTTCCAGCTCTTGAAGTAGTCCGCCTTGGCGAGGTAGGTCACCTTGCGACGCGGAACGGCGAGAGGAATGAAGAAGGAGTCCAAGAACGAGAGGTGGTTGGCAGCGATGATCGCCGGGCCGCTCTTCGGGACGTTCTCGAGTCCCTCGATGCGGATCCGGTAGACCAACTTCAGAATCGGCTTGAGAATTGCCTTGATGACCCAATACACGGAGCGACGACCCTCTCTTCCCCCGCAGACGATGATAGAGAATCTGTGACTATCCGACCGTCGGCTAGAGACCAGGGTTACAGCAAAGTAGCGAGGAGGCAAGACTGAGCCAGATCGAGGTGCTCTCGGGGGCCGAGGGCTTCACGCTCGAAGGTGGATCGACCGGTGTATTGCTCGTACACGGCTTCACGGGCAGTCCGCAGGGACTCCGTCTCATGGGCGAGCATCTGAACGCGGCCGGGGCGACGGTCGTGGCCCCCCGCCTGCCCGGACACGGCACGACGTGGCAGGACCTCGCCACGAAGACGCACGAGGAATGGTCGGGCACGGTCGAGGAGGCGTTCGACGACCTCGCGACGCGTTGCGACGAGGTCTTCGTTATGGGGTTGAGCTTCGGGGCGTCGCTGTGCATCGATCTTGCGGCGCGGCGTCGGGGCCGGGTCGCGGGGCTCGTCTTGATGGCGAGCTACGTGATCACGAAGGACCCGCGGCGATTCTTCGCGCCGGCCATCCGCTTCGTGTTGCAATCGCTCCCGGGAGTGGCCAACGACATCG
The DNA here is from genome assembly GCA_030863285.1 of Actinomycetota bacterium. The sequence goes on from JALZCA010000173.1 coordinate 2,113, forward strand.
CGGACCCACAGATGCGCGAGATCGCATACGACCGCGTCCCTACCAAGGCCGCCTATTCGATGCTGCAGTTCACCCGGCGCGCTCGGCGCGCACTTCCCTCGGTGACTTGCCCGACGCTGATCATCCACTCGCGCCAGGACCACACCGCTCATCCGGACAACGCGAAGGTCATCTACGACGAGCTGGGAACCAATCAAAAGGAGCTCGTGTGGCTCGAGCGCTCCTATCACGTCATCACGGTCGACCTCGAGCGCGACGAGGTCTACGAAAAAGCCGTCTCGTTCATGAAGGAGCACTCCGCCCGTGGCCTCTGAGACGTTCACGCTCGAGGGCCATCTCCTCGACAACCGCGTGCTCGCCGACGCTCTCGACGAGATCCTCGAACGAGGCGCGACCTACGACATCCTCGAGCTGAACCTGGGGGTGAAGCGCGAGGACCCGTCGTTCGCGCGCATCAAGGTCACCGCTCAGAGCGACGAGGAGCTGACGAAGCTGATCGCGCGCCTCGAGTCCCACGGCGTCAACCCGGTGTCGGTCCAGGACGCGACACTCGAAGAGGCGGACCGGGACGGGGCGTTTCCTCCGGGCTTCTACTCGACGACGAATCTCGAGACCGAGGTGCGGGTCGACGGCCGCTGGGTGCGCGTCGAGCGTCCCGAGATGGACTGCGGCATCGTCGTACGAGACGGGACAGCCCGGACGATCCCGATGGGCGAGGTCGAGAAGGGCATGTCGATCGTCATGCGGGGTCTCGGCATCAGGGTCTCTTCGGAGGACGACGGCGCGGCGGGGTCGAAGCAGGCTTTCGAGTTCATGTCGTCGGACGTCTCGAGCGAGAAACCAAAGGCGCTGCTCGTCGAACAGGTCGCGGAGCAGATGCGGGCGGTGAAGGCCGACGGCAAGCGCATTCTGTGGGTCGCCGGACCTGCGTGCGTCCACACGGGCTCGGCCCCCGACCTCGCCGCGTTGATACGCGCGGGTTACGTGGACGCTCTGTTCGCCGGCAACGGCGTCGCGGCGCACGACATCGAGTCGAACATCTACGGAACGAGCCTCGGCGTCTATCTCGCGCAAGGCCAAGCGGCGGAGCACGGACACGAGCACCACATCCGGGCCATAAACGAGTTGCGCCGCCACGGCACCTTCAAAAAAGCAATCGATGCCGGTGTCTTCAACGACGGCATCGTCTATCACCTCGTGACGCGGGGATGCGACTACCTGTTCGGCGGGAGCGTGCGCGACGACGGTCCGCTTCCGGAGGTCGAGACCGACATGCTCAAGGTGCAGGCGAAGCTGCGCGACATCATCTGGGGCACAGACGGCCAGGACCTAATCGGTTACTGCATCGTCGTCGGCACGATGCTGCACGGCATCGCGACCGGCAACTGCTTGCCGGCATCGGTCCCCCTCGTCTGCGTCGACATCAACCAGGCGACCGTGACAAAACTGATGGATCGCGGCTCGTTTCAGTCGCTCGGCATCATCACCGACGTCGGGCTGTTCATCCGGGAGCTCGCCGAGCGCCTCGCGCCCGACGAGATCCGGCCCCCGAACGCCGACGCGGCCGCCCGCGTCGCGGGGT
>JALZCA010000179.1 GCA_030863285.1 Actinomycetota bacterium
GGACGATCGTCACGAACAAAACGCCGATCTCCGCCGCGGCCGCGGCGAGGAGGTCCCAACGCCTGGCACCCGTGCGCAGGAAGGCAATCGAGGCGATGAACACGACGGCAAAGGCGAGGTAGCCGACCCACGCCGACGGGACGTGGACGTAGAAGATCCGCTCGAGCTGTCCGCCCATGGCGGCGCTCGCCTCGCGGGCGACTAAGAACATCATGAAGGCGGTCGCTGCGAGCGCCACAACAGTTACGCCGCCGAGCACACGAGTCCGAGAACCTTCTTTCATAGCCACACCCCCAGCCTACCGACGCCCCAGCTCAACCTCTTACTACCGGCCGCGGAGCGACGGAGGCGCGATCAACCGGGCTCGACGATGCGGACTAGCTCGAAGTGCATCGGGTCGGGGCGCTCCCAGCGGCCGCCCCATTCGAAACCCCACCGCTCGAAGGTCTCCACGATGCGCGGGTCGAGGTCGCCTTCGGTGCCGAGCAGGTTGGTCGAGACGTTGATGTCGAACGCGAGGCCGAACGCGTGCATCGACAGCGGGAGCGAGGGATCGCGGTCGATGAAGCGGGGAACGTAGCAGCCGCCGTAGTCGTCGGGCCGGATGAGCTCGGCAAGCCCGGCCTCGACGATCTCGTTCAACGCCGCCTGGAGTTGCGGGATCAACAGGCGATGGCAGGTCACCTCGCCGACGATCGAAACCTCGGCGGTCGTGATGTTCTCCTCAACCCATTCCTTGTCCGGTTTGATGAAGCCGTCGTCGAGGATCTTGAACTCCATCGTTCCGATGAGACTGCCCGTTGCCTCGCCCACGGCTTCGGGCTCCCCGGGGTCGATGACGTCGGGCGGGTCGGTGAGCAGCGCGACCATGCGTGCGTCGGGAAGGAGGTCCCGGAGGCTCTCGCCGAGACGCTCGAGGTTCGCACCCGGCGTTGCGCCGATCACCAGCCACCGGCGTTCGGTCAAGCCGAGGTCGCTACCGACTTGCTCGTTCACCATGACCTCGGCGATGTTGGGCACGCCGTTGTCTGCGTAGGCACCGACGACAACCGAAATGCCGTCAAGCCCGATGGACCCGCCGTCTCCCAGGCCCAGAGCGTCGGCCGCAGCGAAGGTCACGACCGCTTCGCCGGCCGACATCTCCGACCAGACGAATTTGGCCGCGCGACTTGCCTCGGGTGCAACGGAACGGAAGTCGATGGGATCTACCGCCGCGACGCGCATCTGCGAGACCCCGTCGGGACCTTTGACGTCCATCTGCGCAATGCTCACGCCCTCGGCGACTGCGACTCCCGCGGCCCCCTGGACGGAGGCGATCTCGTCGTCGGTGAACGGGACGTCGCGGAACACGAGATATGCGGGGACGGCCGCGGTCGGATCGGGGAGGGCAATGGGAGGAGCCGCCCCCGGATGCTTGCGTCCGCGGCGCGAGGGGTCATTGTCGGCGCCACACGACGCCAATAACAACGCGCTGATCAAGAGGAAAGCCAGGGTCTTCTTCACGTCGATCCTCAGTCGATTGCGTATTCGAAGATCAGACTGCCGACGATCCCGAACAAGAGATCGAAGGCGATCAGGATCCCGAACCAGCCGCGCTCGGCGATCTCGCCAAGGCCGGCCCCTGCAAACAAGTCTGCCGTCAACTCGACACCCGCGATGAACACGGGGACGAGAGCAGGAAGGGCCAGAAGCGGAAGGATGAGCTCGCGGCTGCGCGTCTGGGCGGCGATCGAGGAGAAAAGGGTCCCGATGGTCACGAATCCAAGGTCGCCGAGCACAAGCACGAGTACGAGAAGGGGCCACGACCCGACGTCCAAATCGAAGAGCAACACGAAGATCGGCACGATGAGCACTTCGACGAGGAGGATGAAGAAAAGATTCGCCACCGCCTTCGCAAGGAATAGTCCCGAGCGGTCCAAGGGAACGAGCAGAAGGGCGTCGATGGCCCCCTCTTCGCGTTCCACCTCGAAGGTGCGGGCGAACCCGATCAGACCGGCGAACAAAATCGTCACCCACAAAAACCCCGCGAGGACGTTGCCCAACACCTCATCGTCGAGCGCTCCCTCTTCCGGCACGGTGAAGGCAAGGACGAGGACGACCGCTAACGAGAACGCCAGCATCGGCGGCAGCGTGTCGCGACCGCGGGTTTCGACGCGCAGATCCTTGCGAGCGAGCGCGCCGAGCTTCGCGGTGAATCCGGCTTCGGCAGTGCTCATGAGGGCACCGCCCCTGCCACGCGGCGTCGGTAGCTGACGGGTCGGCCTCGTTTGAGGATCAGCGACGCGTCGGCGAACTCCTTGACGCGCTTTGCGCCGTGCGTTGCCATCACTGCGCAGCGGTCCGGAGCGACCCAGCGCTGAATTGCGCGCGATACGAGATCGGCGGCCTCATCGTCGAGGTTGGCATAAGGCTCGTCGAGAAGGAGCAAGCGGGGGTCGTGCAAGAGAGCGCGCGCGACCGACGCGCGGCGCTTGAGACCTGCGGATAGCTCACCGACCGGGGTCGCGGCGCGCTCCGCTATGCCGAGGTCGTCGAGGAGAACCTCGATCCTCTCGCTCCCCACGCCGTAGAGCCGCGCGAACAGGGCGAGGTTCTCGCGCACCGTGAGCCGCGCGTACAAACCGGGCTCGTGACCCGCGTATCCGACTAGGTGACGAAAGGCCTCGTTCGCGAGCGCCAGCGGAGTGCCGCCAAGTTCGACGCGGCCGCGCGTCGGCTTCAGCAGCCCGGCGAGGACGCGCAGAAGGGTGGACTTGCCCGAGGCATTGGGGCCGAACACGCCCGTCACGCCGGTCCCTATCTCGAGGGTGAGGTCGTCGAGCGCCACGGTCCTGCCGTAGACGACGGTCACGCCATCCAGGTTGATCACGACGTCGTCTCGCGCTGCTTGTCCGCGAGGAGCTTCTCTTTCAGCGCGCTCCTCTTGGCATGCCATTGCTCCTCGGACAGCGCGCCCGATTCTCGTTCGAGGTCGAGCGCCGCAATCGCGGCAACGAGATCCTCGTCCGCGGGGCGGTCCTGCGTACGGTTGGCCCGCGTCGTGGAGCGCTCGGCTCTCTCGCGCCGCCGACGCGACGTCCACCACACACCCGCCGCGCTCAACAGCACGATCGCGCCCAGTCCGACGCCGAGGCCGAGCCAGAGATCGGATGACGCCTCTCCCCGAGCGATCGCGAGGATGGAGACGACGTCACCCGCGTCGAAGGGCCGGTCCGAGTTCCAGACCCGGTAGGGCTCGCCACCCACCTCGTCCACGCCGTCGTACGACAAGCGACCGGCTTCGAGATCGAGCGGCTCGCTTACCAATACGGAGACTTCTTCGGTGGGGTAGAGCATCCGTCTGCTGAGGTCGAACGAACCGCCCGTTCCCTCGGCGGGATAGGAGAAGGTGACGGTCGTTTCTCCCGGCGGTATTGCAACCGTCGCGGCGAAACCAAAGTCGGTCTCGGTCGCGTACAGGCGATTCAGGTTCGAGTCGATGAGATCGACGCGCGCTCCGGCTGCCTGGGTCGGTAGCCCGAAACCTAGCGTCGGGCCCGAGCCAGAGTCGTCCGCTCCGAGGGCGCGTCCCCGCCCGATGTAGGCGCGCTGCGAGTTGTTTTCGACCACGACGTGCTGAACAACGCTTGCTCCGTCGGCGTTGTGAGCGACCAACATGCGGTCGTTCGACACCGTGATCACGCTGGGGTCGGACGTGGTCGGCCAGACCTCTACGTTGGAAGCGACCCCCGCGCCCTTCGCAGGAAAGGACGCACCCACGAAAAGCCCACCGTCGTATCTCACCTCGAGTGCGTACTCGACCCCTTCGCGTTTCGACACGGAGAACGCGAAGCGACCGTCGTCGTCGGTGACGTCCTGTCTCTCGGTGACCGATCCCGATCCATCCAGACGGGCGCGCAACAGCGTGACGCGCGCCCCGCCGACGCCGTCGTCGGTCGTTCCCAAGATCACGCGCCCGTGGATGATCGCCGTTCGCTGCGCAACCGCGGGGTGGGCCCCCGTGACGACGAAGAGAGCGGCGGCGACCGCGGCTAGGCGCCGCATTGCGGGCAGGGCGCGCCGGGCGATCGGGCCGCGCCGCAGGAGGGGCACTTGAGGCGCGCCTTGACGCGCGCGATCTCCGACTCGAGTACCTCGTCTTCGATCGGCGTTCGCTGCAGCGAATCGAGCCTGTTGAGTGCCTCGACTGCCTCGGCCTCGTACTGGCGGCGCAAGCGGTCGAAGTCTTCTTGCGAGAGCTTGCCGGCGAACCGTTCCTCTTCGAGATCGATCAACGCCCCGAGCTTGATCCTCTTCTCCGCGTCGGCTTCCACGATCTCGTCGGAGCGCTCGCGTATCGGCGCGCGCCCGCGTCGAAGCGGTCCCGTGACGTAGGTCAGCGCAAACAGCGCCACGAGCGTGACGACGACGCCCTCGATCACGCCTCGCTCCTGATCTCCGCCAACTCCTTTTCGAGTCTTGCGCGGTCGCTGGACGACACCTCGGGCGGAGCGGGCGAGGCGGCGCGTCGCCGCGACCATCTCCGACTTACGAAGAACACGCCGACGGCCCCGCACAGGACCGCCACGCCGGGCAGGATCCACGCGAGCAAGCCCGCTCCCTCGGTTGGCGGAGTGGCGCGGATGACGCTGCCCCATTCCGACTGGAGGTGCGTGAGGATCTCCTGTTTCGACCACCCATCCGCGGCCCATCCCGCGATGCGCTCGCGCATCCTCAGCGCGGGTTCCGAGGGACAGTCGTGCAGCGTCACGCCCGGGCAGTACGGCGACATGATCTCGCGGGCGACCTCGTTGGCCACGTCCTCGGGAGCCGCGAGGACGGCCCCTGGCGCCAGCGCGAGCGCAATCGCGACGATGCAGACGGCGATGGCCTTCATCGCGTCGCCACCGCGGGCTTGCGCACGCGCGCTGCGGCGGGCGCCGACGCGGCTTCGGGAGCTGCTCCCGAGAGGATCACGCTCATCCCCAGCGCCATCACTCCGGCCCCCATCCAGATCCACCACGTCAGTGGGTTGACGAACGCGCGCAGGACCACCCCACCATCGGCGTCGACGGCCGTCACCACCACGTAGAGGTCCTCGACCGGAGTCGAGCGTATGGCGACCTCGGACTGCTGTTGTCGTTGTGCGAAGTGAAAGTTGCGCTGAGGTACGAGAGTGGCGATCTCCTCTCCGCCCCGCTCGACCGCGACCGGGAACGCCGTGACTTCCTTTTCTTCGGTCCGGCTCTCCTCGGCGTCGGTGAGCGTCAGCGTGTAGTCGCCGATCACCATCGACTCGCCCTCCCGCAGCTCGGTCTGGCGCTCGACGGTGAAGGCCGCTCCGGCGAATCCGATGACGATGAGGACGACGCCGAGGTGCACGACGTAGCCGCCATAGCGACGGCGGTTACGAAGCAGTGTCTTGGCAAGGGCGCTCGGCCACGACAAACCGTCTCGGCGCCGGTGGACCCGGCTCCCGCGGACGAATTCCGAGATCGTGACGGCCGCGGTGAAGGCGGCGAGGCCAAAAGCGAGCAGCGCGCCGACGCTGCGGATCCCCGACAGCCCCAACGCGAGGACGACACCTCCGCCGATCAACAGTGGCACCTTGACCACGCGTACGAACGTTCCCTTGCTCATTCGGCGCCACGAGATCAGGGGGCCGATCCCGGTCAAGGCGAGGATCGCCAGCGCGATCGGGATGAACACGCGGTTGAAGAAGGGCGGGCCGATCGAGAGTCTGACCCCGGTAAGGGCCTCGTGGATGATCGGGTAGATCGTTCCCCACAAGACCGTGAACGCGGCCGCGAGAAAAAGCACGTTGTTCGCGAGGAATGCCGACTCGCGCGACAACAACGAGTCGAGCTGGTTCTCGCTGCGCAATGCGTTCAGCCTTAGCGCAACGATCGCGAACGCCCCGATCAACATCGCCGCGAGGAACGGGAGGAACCACTTGCCGGTCGCTCCCTCGGTGAACGTGTGGATGCTGGACAGGATCCCCGAGCGCGTTAGGAAGGTGCCAAAGATCGCAAGGACGTAGGTCAACAGGATGAGCGAGATGTTCCATACCTTGAGCATGCGGCGCTTCTCCTGGATGACGACGGAGTGCACGAAAGCCGTCGCGGTGAGCCAGGGAAGGAACGACGCGTTCTCCACGGGATCCCACGCCCAGTAGCCGCCCCAGCCGAGCTCGGTGTACGCCCATGCGCCGCCGAGGACGATCCCGACCGACAGTGCGCTCCACGCGAACAACGTCCAGCGTCTCGTCGCGCTGAACCACGGATCGTTGAGCCGCCCCGAGATGAGGGCCGCGACCGCGAACGCGAACGGGATCGAGAACCCGACGAAGCCCGTGTAGAGCAACGGCGGATGGATCATCATCCCGGGCGACTGGAGCAGCGGGTTGAGGCCCTCGCCATCGAAAGGCACCTCGGCCAGCTTCGTGAAGGGATCCGCCGGCAGGACCAGCAGCGCGAGGAAGAACAGGGCGATGCCGCCGAGGACGGTGCCCGCCCAGGCGACGAGACGCTCGTCTCGCAGCGGTGCCTTCTTGAGCGCCAGAGCCGAGAACCCCGTCAACAACAAGGTCCAGAAAAGCAGTGATCCCTCCATGCCGCCCCACAGGGCCGAGACCGTGTAGGGGCCGGAGAGCGAGCGCGACGAGTAACTCGTTACGTACTCAAACGAGAAGTCGTGCGCGAAGAGCGCGGTCAGCAGGGCAACCGACGCCAGCGCGGTGAACCCGAAGGTAACGTACAGAGCCCGGCGACCGGACTGAGCCCAGTCGCTTCGACCCTTCATCGCCCCGAGACCGCAGAGGACGACGCCGACCAGCGCGAAGACGAGCGCGCTCAGAAGGGCCGGCCTTCCCAATCCACCGAGGGACACCATCCCGACGACTCAGGCCTTGGCTTTGAACTTCGACGGGCACTTCGCGAGGACCTGATGCGCCACGAAGGTGTCGCCGTCGTAGTTGCCCTGCGCCACTATCTCGACCGCCGACGGATCGTTGGCGTACGCGGTCGAAAAGGCGTCGGGAAGGCTCTCTTCGGTGACGATGTCCAGTTGTTCGACGCCGTCGGTGATGGCGAACGACGTCGTCGTCCCGTCCTGCTCGAGCGTCCCGGGCACGACGTTGCCGTTGACCCTGAAGTCCTGGTTGGTCGTCGGGGCCTCGGCCCGGACCTCGGAGACCGTGAGGTAGAACGCGGTCGCGCCGGGACGCGTCATCGCCCACACGATGAGGCCTACGACGATGGCGATCACGGCTAACCCACCGAGCGCGAACTTGGCACGGCGCTTCGAAGATGGGGGTTGAACAAGGGTGTCCATCGGAACCAAGAGCCTAAAGGATGGGCCTGCCTAGGCGAACGCCGCACTCCTTACTCCGAGCGTCCGGCCGCGCACCGCCAGACGTCGTCGAGACGGTCGCCCGGAAACGCCGCTTCGAACAACGGCTCGTCGAGGCGGTCGGAGTACATCTCGGGGACCGACTCGCCCTCCGCGAGCATGTCCCGAGCGCGCAGGTCGATGAGGACGTCCGCAACCTCCTCGAGGGTTATGCCGTGATCGTTGCGGAACTCCTCGTCCAGCCAGAACCCCATCGTTCTCGCCTGGAGGAAGAGGTCGGCGGGTTCCACGCCGAAACGCTCCGCTACCACCTGCTTCAGTATTTCCTGGTCGATCGGCCAGCCTCTGATGGATCGGAGGTCGGGTGTCTCGCCGTGATCCGCGGTCAAGACCAGCACCCAGTTCCCGCGCCCGACCCGGCGGTCGAGCAGGTCCAAGACGTCGGCGAGCGCGCGGTCGGTATAGCGAACGATCTCCTCCATCTCGGGCGACAGCATGTTGTAGAAGTGCCCGACGTCGTCGATCTGCTTGTAGTTGACGAAGAGCAGGTCCGTGACCGAGTCGCCGCCAAAACCGCCCTCGGTGACGAGCGTTTTCAAGAGCCGCGTCTGATAGAGCGTGTACGCGGGCGAGTACTGCAGCGTGACTGGATCATCGAGGTCGACGCTGCGCCATCGGCCGTCGACTTTGCCGTCCGCGAGGTCGGCCGTGCGCGTGTCCGCTTCGAGCCCCTCGACGTCGCGCATGTACGAGGGCAAGTCGTACCAAGGACCGGCGTCGGTAAGGGGCCCGCCGTCCCGATCGATGATCGCCGCTATGTCCTCGTCTCCTCCGGCGGTCCGCGACCCGTGGCTCATCATGCCGAGGTGCCACCCGCGGTAACCGATCAGCCCGACCTGGGGCTCGTTGCCGAGTGCGGGGTCGAAGACGTCGGCGAGCGTCGGGACCTCGAGCTGGATCGGATCGAAGTCCTCCTCTTTGTTGATGTAGGAGTCCTTTACCTTGTTGCCCCGCCGCTGGGTGAGGTCGACGATGCCGTGGTCGCTCGGCCACACGCCGGTCCCGATCGTTGCGTGGACCGGAGGCGTCGTCGAGGGGGCCGAGCCGATGGTCGCTCCCCGGATTGACGACCCATCCGCGATGAGGTCCGCGAGGCGTGGCCACGAATCCGGCCACGCCTCGAGCACGTCGCTGCCGCCGCCGTCCCAGACCATCGTCACGACCAGGCGGGGCGGCTCCGCCCGCAGGTTCTCCGGCACGAGGACCTCTTCGATGACCCTGCCGGGACCGTCGTTCGGCGCTTCGACGCCGAGAAGCTCGGCGAGCGTCGGAGCGACGTCGGCCACCGTCACCTCTCGATCCACCGAGATCTCGCCGGTCGGTCGGATGTAGCCGGGCCCGGCGAACACGAGCGGGACCCGCTGGAGGTAGTCCCACGGCCCCCCGTGTGTCGTGTAGCCGTCAAAGGTCCCTATCGAGTTCGGGTAGCGCGGAACGAAGAAGACGTCGTAGGACCGACCCGGAAAAGCGCCCCGGCGGACGCGTTGTAGGTGCTCGAGCGGCGCGGTGCAACTCGTCGACAACCAGTCGCCCGGCGGCGGCGGTGGCGATGGAGAGGGGAAGAACTCGCTCAAGGACGCGGGAAGGCGTGGGGGATGTTGATCCTGGGGATCTTCCGAGGGAGTGCACGCCGCGAGCAAGACCGCAAGGCCCGCGACGAGCAAGATGCGCGTTCGCACGGAGGGTTACGTTACAGGTCCGCCCGGGCCGACCGACGTGCGCGAGGCCACGAACCCCTATGTCGACGCTCATCCCCATGGTCACCTCCACGCGTATCGCAGCGGCCCTGGTCGCTTGCTTGGTGCTGTCGGGCTGCGTGTCGAGCGAGAAAGAGGGGACGGACGACGACTTCCGCAGAGTCGAGCCGAGAGCTGCCTTCGACACGAACGACCCCGTCGAGCGCGCCTGCGCTCTCGATGCGGCGATCCTGCGTCGGATCACCCGCGGTCATCACCCCGATCTCTCCGAGGACGTCGTCTTCGTGCCGCGCGAGCCGAACTTCGTCGGGACGTTCGATTTCACGAGCCATTCGGGTCCGTGGGACTACCTGCAGAACATCCCACTCGTGCTGTACGGGCCGGGCCACGTCGTGGCCTCCGGCGCTCCCGTCACCGCCCCCGCCCGCACGGTCGACGTCTATCCGACCGTCGCCGAGCTCGTCGGGGCCGACGTCGAGCCGCGCGATGGCCGGGTTTTGGATGAGGCGGTCGTCGAGGGGGCCGGGCCTCCGCGCCTCGTAGTGGTCGTCGTCTGGGACGGCGCCGGCCGCAACACCCTCGAGCGCTGGCCCGAGCGCTGGCCGAACCTCGCGCGCCTGGAGCGCGAGGGCACCTCTTATTTGGACGCGGTCGTCGGGTCGTCGCCCTCGGTCACGTCCGCCGTTCACTCGAGTCTCGGCACCGGCGTGTTCCCTCGCACGCACCTGGTCACCGGGAACCAGGTCCGCGGCGCGTCCGGCAGTCTCGTCGACGTCTATGCCGGCAACGACGCGGACGATCTGAAGCCGTCGACCTTCGCCGACCAGATCGACGCCGCGTTCGACAACGAATCGCGCGTCGGATTGCTGGGATGGAAGAACTGGCACATCGGGATGATGGGTCATGGCGCCGCGCTCCCGGGCGGCGACCTCGACGAGCTCGCGCTGTTGCGTTACGGGGAGGGCGTAGAGGTGGACGGCAACCCGGACGCGTTCCGCACACCGTTCTTCCCCGCCGAGGTTCTCGACGTCGAAGACGAGATCGCAAGCGTCGACCGCGCCGATGGCGCCATAGACGAGAAGTGGCTGGGTCACGACATCGGCGTGGAGCCCGGCAACTCGTCGTGGGACTTGTATTCGAACCCCGCCTGGGCCGAGTTCCAGACGGAGGTCGCGCTCTGGATGCTGCGAGAAGGTGGCTACGGCGAAGACGAAGTGCCGGACTTCTTCTTCACGAACTTCAAGATGACCGACCTAGCGGGACACCAGTGGTCGATCGACGGACGGGAAACGGCGGCCGTCTTGGAGGCACAGGACCGCGCGTTGGGAGAGATCGTCGACTTCCTCGACGAGGAGGTCGGCGACTACGTCGTCGTGCTGACCTCCGATCACGGGCACTCGCCGTCGCCGGCGTCGACGGGAGCGTGGCCGATCGTGCAGGAGGAACTGATCGCCGACCTGGATGCCGCGTTCGACGTACCGGACGACGAGTCACTGGTCGAGGACTCGGCTGCGTGGGGCTTGTTCCTCGACCTCGAGTTGATGGACGAGCTCGACATCGCAGCGACGGACGTGGCGACGTTCATCAACGCCTACACGATCGAAGACAACTGGCCCAGTGACGAACTGCCGTCGGCGTTCTCCGGCCGGGCGGAAGAGCAAGTCTTCTCAGCGGCCTTTGCCGGCGACCAACTCGGCGAGATCATGCGTTGCGC
>JALZCA010000192.1 GCA_030863285.1 Actinomycetota bacterium
GCCGATGCCGATTCCTGGGGGAGACGAGCCACTCAAGGGAGGCAACGGATGCAGTGCCCACGATGCACGAGCCACGACTTCACCGAGATCGACATCGAGGTCAAGGTGGAGAACAGCGTCAAGTTCCTGTCCTGCCGCGTGTGTGAGAAGAAGTGGTGGGAGCGCAACGGCAGCTCGGTGACGCTCGACGACGTGCTGAGCCTCGCCACCGTCGCCAGGAGATAGCGACACCTTCACAGCCAGATTCAGCTCTAACGGCCCCTCTTCTGAGGGGCCGCAGCGCGTTTAAGGGCCGCGTCTCCGTTTGGTCCTCCGAACGACCCCCGCGGCCGCGAGGCCGATGCCCAACAAGCCGGCGGTAACAAGCCCCATCGAGGGTCGTTGTTCGAGGCGGTCGACCCGCCTATCGATCTGTCTGAGCGAGTCCGGCACCCCTCTCAACTCGTGAACGGCGACCTTCAAGTCCCGCACGTCTTGCACGAGGCGGCCGCTCGACCGTTGTATTCCGGCCATTCCCTCGTTCGAATGCTCCCTCACACGATGCAGGCCAGACCTGACGCGTGACTCCAGCCGGTCGAGCTCGCCGTACAGACGGGCTATCTCGGTGTCCTCCACGACCCTCACCGGCACGGGCAGGAACGTCCCTAGGGGATCGTTGCAGCCGAGATCGCAGAACATGAGGTCGTAGACGCCCGGCTCCAACAACGGGACTTCCAACCGCATGTGAGTTCGTGGGATGTTGGCGTTTCCCGCGGAGAACGAAACCGTCCCCGCACGATGAGCGGTTGCTCCGCCGAGTCGCCACCAGTCCGGATCGAAATCGACGTGGTCGTACGCCCCGTCGACGATCGACGGATCGAGATCCTCGATGAGGTACGCGTACCCACCAGAAGCTCGGGCCTCTTTCGCCTCCTGGAGAGTCACGAAGTATGCCTGTCCAACGGACGCCCGGACCGTGTCGCCCGATGCAATTTCCTGGCCGACGAAGTCGATGTGGGTCCACCAGCCTCCGCCCGCACGCGCGCCGCCGGGAAGCAGGGTTACGAGGACGACGGCTGTAAGAAGCGTCTTGACCATGGGGCATCCCTCCCGCTCGTCTCGATACAAGAGAGACGCCGTGAACCGGGCCGCGGTTCTGAGCCGTGAAGAGGAGCACTCCGCTTTATCGCGTCAGATCGCTCAGTTATCGATCGGTTGGACGCGAAGAAGCGGTGGTACGGGGAATTGAAGGGAAAGGCGAGGGAGTAGCTGCGGGCGCTCGAAGCCCAGATGCCGCATCCGGCAACAGGTGCCAGTTGAGGGGGTCGTGCCGGTCGCTGCCTACGCTCTGAGGAGACCCTCATTGCGTGGCGCGGAATCGGATCGTGGCTTGACGAGCGCCCGCAAACCTCCTTTGTGAATTTGGCTCCCTCTAGCAGCCAGTATTGCTCGCCTCGCTGCGGATCACAAGCGGGGTGGATCACTTTTCGTCGCGGAGTTTCCTAACGAACCAGTGCGAAGCCTGCTCGGCCCCCGGCCCCCTCAAAGGATCGAGCGTGAGGCGTCCGAAACGCCGCCTATAGGACAGTTCGAACGACTTCTCGAAGCCCGCTTTCGAGATCGCCCGGAGCGACGGCTCGTTGTCCGCCTCGACCGCGACCCATACGCGAACGACGCGGTCGCCGGCGAGGTCGCGAGCGATGTGGTGCAGGGCAAAGGGGTAGACGCCCCGACCGCGGGCGTCGGCTCGCGTGAACGACTCGTAGACGTAAGCGTCGCCGGCCGGCGGCAGGAAATAGCGGGCGATCTCCCTGACCCACGAGGCCGTCGTCGTGACCCACGTCGAATGCAGGATCTTGGGTCCCTCGAGCACGAGGTAGCAGCGCGTCCCGTTCGTAAGCCGGCTCTCGAACGTGGCGGCGGAGTCGGTTCCGATGTCGCGTGCGAAGGCGGCGGAATCCGAGCGCTGGGCGCGCTTGAAAATGAGCCCCTCCCACTTGGGCACGTCCGGGACCTCGCCGCCCGAGGGCCGCGCGAAGAAGACGAGCTCATCGTCCGAACGGATCGCTTCCCGGACGCGCTGGATGCCGAGCCCGGCCACCTCGCGCAGGCCGCGCGCCTTGATGCGCGCAGGGACCTTCGCCATCGACTCGAGGAAACCCGGGCGCGCGTGGGACACGCCAAGCAACATAAGACCCGGGCGGAAGACCTGCCCGTTTAGTTAGAGCGGCTGTGAGCCCGTCCTCGTCGCTCGATCTCCGTCAGCCCACCCCAGATGCCGTACGGCTCCTTGGTCGCAAGCGCGTATTCGAGGCACTCCCGCCGGACGACGCACTCCCAGCAGACCCTCTTGGCCTGTTCCTCGCGCGCTCGGCGGTCGGCCGGGGTCTCGGAGTCGTCGACGCCGAAGAACAGGACGGCCGGATACTCCAAACACGCCGCCTGCTCCCGCCACTCGGTGTCGGTTGTAAGTAACCCGTCTTTCATGTCGGTATGGATGGTCCCAGCAGAACGCAGCAGCGTCAATAGCCCCACGGCTTTTCTCCAGCGACATCGGACCGTGTCCCACCCGCGCCGCGCCGAGACGGCCGGGGCCGGCGATACCGAAGTGGGACGACGAGGCCCGGCCCTTAGTATCCGAGCCGATGGGACTCGATCTCTCCGGCATCTTCAAGGCCTATGACATCCGCGGCGTCTATCCCACCGAGCTGGATGAGGACATCGCTCGCCGTATCGGCGGAGGCTTCGCTCGCTTCGTCGGAGGAGCGCGCATCGCGGTCGGGCGCGACATGAGGACCTCGTCACCGTCGCTCGCCGAGGCCTTCGCGGAGGGGGCGGCGGGCGTGGGGTGCGACGTGATCGACCTGGGCATGCTGTCGACCGACGGGCTCTACTTCGCCTCGGGGTTGCTCGACGTCCCCGCGGCGATGTTCACCGCTTCGCACAACCCGGCTCGCTATAACGGGATCAAGCTGTGTCGCGAGCAGGCCGCGCCGATCGGGTCGGACTCGGGCATGGCCGAGATCAGGGCCTACGCGGAGCAGGACGGGGCTCCGCCGGGGGCCGAGCCGGGCACGATCGAGACCCAGGACGTGCTCGAGGATTACGCGGTGCACTGTCGCCGCTTCGTCGACGTAGGCGACCTGAAGCCGCTCAAGATAGCGATCGACGCGGGCAATGGGATGGCGGGGCGAACGGTCCCCGTGGTCTTTCGGGAGCTCCCCTTTGAGGTCGTCCCGATCTACTTCGATCTCGACGGCACCTTCCCGAACCACCCCGCCAACCCGATCGAGCCGGAAAACCTCGTCGACCTGCAAAAGGTCGTCCTCGACGAGGGCTGCGTGGCCGGGCTCGCCTTCGACGGCGATGCCGACCGGGTCTTCTTCATCGACGAGAAGGCGCAGCCGGTCTCGGGTTCGCTGACGACGGCTTTGGTCGCCGAGCGCATCTTGAAGAAGAACCCGGGAGAGACCGTCCTTTACAACCTCATCTGCTCGTGGACGGTTCCCGAGGTGATCGAGGAGAACGGGGGCCGGCCCATTCGGACGCGCGTCGGCCATTCGTTCATCAAGGCCGTAATGAAGGAGACCGGCGCAATCTTCGGCGGCGAGCATTCCGGTCACTACTACTTCCGCGACAACTACCGGGCCGATTCCGGCATGATCGCCGCGCTGCTCGTCCTCGAAGCGCTGTCGGAGGCCGAGGCCCCCTTGTCCGAGCTACTCGTTCCGTTCCAGCGCTACGTCGCTTCGGGCGAGATCAACTCGGAGGTACGTGATCAGGTCGGCACGATCGAGAAGCTTGCGGTTGCATATGCAGAAGGCAAGCTGGATCGCACCGACGGACTTACGGTCGAGTTCGAGGACTGGTGGTTTAACTGCCGCCCGTCGAACACGGAACCTCTACTGCGTTTGAACCTCGAGGCCCGCACCGAAGAGTTGATGCACGAGAAGCGGGACGAGGTCCTGGCGCTCATACGACAGGAGGGCTGATGACAATCGACGAACGGCTGCAGGAGATCCTCATTTGTCCGAACTGTCACGGCGAGGTCGAGTACCTCGAAAGCGAAGAGGTCATTGCGTGCCGCGGCGAATGTCGCTACCGCTATCCGGTGCGCGACGGGATACCGGTGTTGCTCGTGGACGAGGCCGAGAAGCCGTGAGCCCGTTACCCGTCTGGAAACCCTCGTGATCGACCTCGACGATGTAGCGCAACTCGAGCGTCTCGACTCCGAAGACGTGCTCGGCGCGGTGGAGCGTTTCTCCCAGCAGGTCGAGCGCGGCTGGTCGATCGGACGCGCGACGACGGGCCTGCCCGACGCCACCGGAGTGGAGTCGATCGCGGTCCTCGGCATGGGCGGTTCGGGCGTGTCGGGAGACGTCGTCCAGGCCGTGGTCGAGCCCCGGCTCCCGTATCCGTGGCGCACGATCAAGAGCTACGGACCAATGCCGGAGTGGGTCGGTCGCAACACGCTCGTCTTCGCGGTGTCTTATTCCGGGAGCACCGAGGAGACGCTCGCGGCGATCGCCGACGCGCACGAGCGCGGCGCCCGCCTGATCACGCTTTCCTCGGGGGGGCCGTTGAAGGAGTTCGCGCAGGAGAACGGCCTCGCGCACATAGAGATCCCGACGGGGTTGCAACCCCGCGCCTCGCTCGGCTATCTCACGCTTCCGATCCTGGCCGCGCTGGTCGAGATCGGACTCGTCCCCGACATGCAGGATGACGTCGACGACGCGGTAAGCGTCCTGCGCGAGGTGGAGCAACGTTGTCATCGCTCGCGCTCGCGGGCCGAGAATCCAGCCAAGGACCTCGCCGCGCGCATCTCGGGCAAGGTTCCCGTCGTGTACGGCGGTTATGGGCTCGGCGGCGTTGCCGCGTACCGTTTCAAATGCGATCTCAACGAGTACGGCAAGACGCCGGCGTTTTGGAACGAGTTCCCCGAGTTGAACCACAACGAGATCGTCGGATGGAACAAGCTCGACGATCTGACCGGCGACCGTTTCGTCGGGATCCTGCTTCGTCATCCCGACGAGCACCCGCGCGTCGACCTGCGCTTCGAGATCACTCGCTCATTGATCGAAGACAAGTTCTCGGACTGGATCGAGGTCCCCGCCGAGGGCCAGACGCCGCTCGCGCAACTGCTTTCGTTGATACTCCTCACGCAGCTCGCGTCGATCTACGTGGGCCTTGCCTACGAGGTCGACCCCGGCCCGGTCGAGGTCATCCAGAACCTGAAACAGCAACTAGCCGAACGATAGGAGTGCAATGAGCGTCGACGCCGACATCTTGGATCCCTCACTTGCGGATGAGGGCGAACTCAAGATCGAGTGGGCCGACCGGCAGATGCCGGTGTTGTGGAAGATCCGCGAGCGCTTCGAGAAGGACCGCCCGCTCGACGGCATCAGGATCGCGGCCTGCCTGCACGTAACGACCGAGACGGCCAACCTCATGCGGACGCTCAAGGCGGGTGGAGCCGAGGTCGCCTTGTGCGCGTCGAACCCACTCTCGACCCAGGACGAGACGGCCGCGTCACTCGTTCACACCTACGACATCTCGACCTTCGCGGTGCGCGGCGTGGACGAGTCGCGTTACTACGCCCACATAAAGGCAGCGCTCGACACCCATCCGATGATCACGATGGACGACGGCGGCGACCTCGTGACGATGCTGCACCAGCAACGTCAGGATCAACTCGACGACATTATCGGCGGGACCGAAGAGACGACGACGGGCGTGATCCGGCTTCGCTCGATGGAGGCCAACGGCGTGCTCCGCTATCCGGTGGTGAGTGTGAACAACGCCTACACGAAGCATCTCTTCGACAACCGTTACGGAACGGGTCAGTCGGCGATCGACGGAGTCATCCGGGCAACGAACATGTTGCTCGCGGGCCGGACGGTCGTCGTCTGCGGATACGGGATGTGCGGGCGCGGCGTTGCGTCGCGGGCGCGAGGCTTCGGCGCCGACGTCGTCATCACCGAGGTCGACCCGATCCGAGCGATCGAGGCCGCGATGGACGGTTACCGCGTCATGCCGGGGCGCGAGGCGGCGACCCAGGGTGATCTCTTCATCACCGTCACCGGCAACAAGCACGTCCTGCGCGCGGAGCACTTCGAGCTCATGAAGGACGGCGCGATCCTCGCCAACGCGGGTCACTTCAACATCGAGCTCGATCTCGACACGCTGAGGTCGATGTCGTCCGCGCGAAAGCGCGTCCGCCCCGAGGTCGAGGAGTTCTCGCTCGAAGGCGATCGCAAGATCTACGTCCTCGCCGAGGGCCGGCTCGTGAACCTCGCCGCGGCCGAGGGACATCCCGCCGCGGTCATGGACATGTCGTTTGCGAACCAGGCGCTGTGCTGCGAGTGGATGGCGCAGAACGCCGAGTCGCTCGAGCCGAAGGTCTATCCGGTCCCCGAGGACATCGACCGCGAGGTCGCGCGGCTAAAGCTCGAGTCGATGGGCAAGCGGATCGACGAACTCACCGAGGAGCAGGACCAGTACCTCTCGGCCTGGGAAGAGGGCACCTAACCGCTGGTTCGCGTCGCATCACCTCACTAGGTTTTCGGCATGGTCATCTCGGCAGGGCGTGGATCGCTTCCCGATCTCGTCGGGGGGCCGAGGTGCTCCGGATGCCGTGTCGCCGCCGGGCCCCTCTGTCGCGCCTGTCGCACGAAGATCGCCGCCGCGGTCGAACGGCCCCCGCCACGACCGGTCTCCCGGCTCGTCGTGCCGTGGGCGTACGACGGGCCGGTTCGCTCCCTCGTGCTCGACCTCAAGCTGCGAGCCGCTCGCGCCGCCGCCGACCCACTGGTGGACGCCATGGCCGTCGAGGTCTGGCGGCGGGGGCTCATCGGAGCGCTCCTGACCTGGGTGCCGGCCAACCGGCGCGACAACGGGCGGCGCGGCTACGACCATGCCGAGATCTTGGCCCGCGGTTTGGGCATCCGGCTCGGCCTGCCCGCGGCCCCCTTGCTGGCGAGGTCGAGAGAGGCCCTGGACCAGGCGGGCCTCGGGGCCAAGGAACGGCGGCGGAACCTCGACCGGGCCTTCGCTGCTCAGGGCTGTCCCGGAG
>JALZCA010000214.1 GCA_030863285.1 Actinomycetota bacterium
GAACCAGAGATGGACGTCAGGGGCAACCTCGACCCGACCAGGGCGATCACAGGCAAGACGTTCATGGTCCACCAACACCACGCAACGAGACTGCACTTCGACCTGAGGCTCGAGATGATGCGCGGCGACACGCCGGTCCTGGTTTCGTGGGCGGTGCCCAAGAACCTCCCGCGCAAGAAGGGCAAGCCGCACCTCGCCGTCCACGTCGAAGATCATCCCTTCGACTACGGGACCTTCGAGGGGACGATCCCCGAGGGCAATTACGGCGCCGGCGAGGTCCGCATCTTCGACTCCGGAACCTACGAGGTCCTAGAGCAAGAGAAAGCGAAGCTGACCATCCGCCTCAAGGGCGAGCGCCTGCGCGGCGTATACCACCTGATCCAGACCGAGCGGGGGCGCGAGAAAGACGAATGGCTCGCCTTCCTGCGCAAAGACGAGCGGCCCGAAAGAGACGAGCTGCCACCTCTGCAACCGATGCTTGCCACCCTCGAAAGGGATGCGTTCGACGACCCCACCTGGATCTTCGAGCCGAAGTGGGATGGAGTGCGGACGCTTGCGGTCTGCGGAGACGAGACGAAGTTGTTGTCACGAAAGAACAACGACATGACCCCCACGTATCCCGAGTTGCAGAAGTTGCACGAACAACTGGTCGCGCTGGAGGCAGTCGTCGACGGCGAGATCGTCGCTTTCGACAAAGGGCGGCCGTCGTTCGAGAAACTGCAGAGCAGGATCAACTTGCAGAACGAACGCGACATCAAACGCGCCACGAAATCGTGTCCCGTGACACTGATCGCCTTCGACCTCCTGTATCTCGACGGACGAAGCGTCTGCGACGAGCCGGTGGAGGAACGCAAGCGACTGCTCGACAAGCTGATCGTCCCTTCCCCCATCGTCCAGGTCTCGACCGTGGTTCCGGAAGAGGGGCGGGCGCTGGCGGAAGCAGCCGCGCAACGCGGCCTCGAGGGCATCGTCGCCAAGCGCCTCGGATCGACCTATCGCACCGCAAAGCGCAGCCGCGACTGGCTCAAGATCAAGGTCGTACACGAAGCCGACGTCGTCGTCGGCGGATGGTCCAAAGGTGAAGGGTCGCGCGCTACCTCGTTCGGAGCGCTTCTCGTCGGGGCGTACGACGAAGAGGGGCTGCACTTCCTCGGGTCGGTCGGTACTGGCTACAGCCAGCAGACGATCGACGAACTCCTACCCCAGCTGCGCGCGATCGCAGGCGACGAGTGCCCGTTCGTCGAGGGCGCTGCGGGCATCAAGGGAGGCCGCTTCGGCAAGCCGATAAAGAACCCTACGTGGGTGCAACCCGAGCTCGTCGCGAAGGTCGAGTTCCGCGAGCTCACCTCGGCACCGCGGCTGCGCGCGCCCTCGTTCAAGGGGTTGCGGTCCGACAAGGAGCCGCACGAGTGTCTGCTCGCCGACCTCGAGGCGCTGCGGCCGGAGCCGCGGTGAGCGGGCGCGATCGGGCCAAGCGCGCAGTCGCTGCGATCTACTCGGCGGCGGCGGACCGCCTGTACGAGCCCATCGTCGTGCGCACGGCATTCCCGCTGCTCGGGGGCGACCTCAACGACCTGGTCCTCGCGCAGGGACGTCGCGCCGTTGCCGCCGCGGAGGGCCGGCCGGTCCTCGACATGCCGATCGGAACGGCCTACTTCACGATCGAGCTCGCCCGGCGCCACCGCGGGGTCGTGGTCGGCTGCGACATCGCGACCGGCATGGTGCGCAAGGCGCAGCGGACGGCCAACGACGCGGGAGTCGACAACCTCACGCCGGTTCAGGCCGACGCCCACAACCTCCCCTTCGGCGACGGCTCCTTTGGCGCAATCCTGTGCACCAACGGGCTGCAGGTCATACCGGGTCTTCACGAGACGGTGTCGGAGTTGGCGCGGGTCCTCGCCGGCGGAGGACGCCTCTACGTGTCCACGGTGACGTTGCCCGTCGGAGCAATCCTGACGGCGGACGCAGCCGAGCGTCTACCGGCCGTCCTCAAGTCCCAGCGCGAGCTGGCCGGCGCGCTGAGCGCGCACGGCCTCGACGTGACCTCGGTCGAGAGGAACCGCTTCGCGTTGCTGATCGAGGCGACGAAATGTCAGTGAAGGATCCTCACCCTTACGTCGCAGTCCAGTAGGAAGCGCCTGACGCGCTGCCAGTCTTCGTAGGTCTCGCCCTCGGTGACGACCTCGGTGATCCCGGAGTTGGCGATCAACTTCGCGCAGGTGAAACACGGGACACCGGTGATGTAGATCGAAGCGCCCTCGCGCTCTTCCGGCGACGAATAGAGGATGGCGTTGGCCTCGGCGTGGATCGCGATGCAGTTGTCGTGGCCCCAGCCGCTCGCGCTTTCGGCGCGCGCCCGCGGGCAAGCGCCTTCGTCGCAGTGTGGGTGCCCCGACGGGGCCCCGTTGTAACCGGTGGAGCAGATCCTCCGGTTGCGGACCACTACGGCTCCGTGTTGGCGGCGCACGCAATTCGAACGAGTGGCGGTCTCACGTGCGATGTTCAGAAAGTAGCGGTCCCAGTCGGTCGTGCGACCGAGCTCGACACTGCGGTGGGCGATGCTCACAAATCCCCCTTTTGTTCTCTGTCTTCCGTCTCGCGGTCTTGATCTCACGCTCTGCGGGCCACTGACGCTGCAGCCGGTGGCGACGCGAGGCGCGTGGAGCGGGGGAAGTGGCGCCGCCTCGATTGTGTGCGCGAGCGCCCGCTCACGCAAGGACCTGGTGGTTATTCGCGACTTCGACGCGCAGCGCGGGCTTATCCTCCGAGCATGGTGACCGAGACGCTCGCCGAAGAGGTCCTCCAGGACCTCCTTCGCTCTGCCTGGATTGTCTCGAGCGCGCGCGGCTCCATGTACGAGTCCTGGTCGTCGGTGGACTCGCGCTACGAGGAATCGGCCCGCCGCGCCAGACGACAGGCCGAGATCGTCGCGACTTCCCTCGATGCAACCGGACGCTCGCCGGATCACGACCTGGTCGAACCGCATGTCGCATGGATGAGGAACCTGCTCGGCGAAGGTCCGGACGACACCCCGCTCGGCCCCCTGTTCGTCGTACGTCTGGGCGACTGGGTCCAGGCGCACACGGCCGACTTCCTCGCCGAAGGCGTGGACGAATTCAAACGACTCGGAGACGAGGAACGAGCCGGCGTCGTCTTTCCCTCGTCGCTGCCGGATCCTCCCCCCTTCGAACCGCTGCGCACGCCCGAGGTCGATCTCCCCGGCGAGGTGGTGTTCCGCTTCGGGATCCTCGGCGATCTTCACATCGGCTCGCAGCGGGCAGAGCAAGCGGTTCGTGCCGCGATTTCCGACCTCAACGAGTCCGGCGCGGAGCTCGTCATACAACTCGGCGACATCACCGACGCCGGCAACCGGCAGGAGTTCCAGCTCGCGGCGCAGATCCTCGAGGGCCTCGAGATGCCGTTCGTCACGATGCTCGGCAACCACGACGTGTTCGCGCGCAGCGAGGGCCGACTGTCGGGACACGAGTACTACTCGCCGCTCTTCGGAAGGGAGGCCGACGGCGTCCTGCTCGAGCACAAGGGATTCAGGTTCGCCGTTCTCGACTCAGCCGACGTGGGGGCATCGCCCTTCGCGCCGTTCGATCTCGTTGCGGGGACGTTTACGGAAGGGCCCGGCGGCGCGGTCGTCGGCGGCGCTCTCACGCCACCGCAGCACGACATACTCGCCGACGTCGCGGCACCCGGCGGCGCCCCGACGTTCGTGTTCTTGCACCACCCGCCGCAGCCCTTCACGAGCTTCCCCCCGGTTCTCTTCGGGTTGCGTGACTCGGACACCGGACGGCTTCACGCGACCTGCGAGTCCGGCAACGTCTGGGGCGTATTCGCCGGGCACACCCACCGCAACGCCCGACCGCGCACGTTCGGCCACGTCCCCGTGCAAGAGGTGGGGATCCCGCGCGACTTCCCCTTCGGGTTTGCGGTGGTGGATGTGGCCAAAGAGGGCTACGCCTATCGGTTCCTGCAGTTGAGCGACCAGGACCTCGTCGAACGGATGACGCCGAGCGCGACCGCCATCCACCGGCGCTACGGGCGGGGGCGCGACGACGAGCTCGCGTTCTCCTGGACCCGCCCCCAAGCGCCTTCCTGATCCCCCGGCTCGCGGCCCCCAGTTGCTGCCGGCGGCCGCCGGTTTGTCGCCTTTCGCGGCGACTCTACGAATTACATGCCGGTATTTTAGTGACGCTGCGCAGTTTTTCCGCTACTATGTGTTTAGGCCGCGGTGGCCGGGGTACCAAGTCGATCGGCACGAAGCAACTAGGTCGACAGCGACTGGAGGACAGGCGTGGACATCTTGTGGCTCATCATCGTAGGGGCGGTAATCGGTGTCGTGGCGCGGTTCCTAATGCCGGGCCGGGACCCGATAGGTGTCATCGGCACGGTTCTCCTCGGAGTAGTGGGTGCGGTGCTCGGCGGGCTCGCGTTGAACGCATTGATGCCGGACAACGACAACCAGGGCGTTCCGGTCATCGCCGGCATCGTCACGGCCATGATCCTGCTCTTCGTCTACCGCAAGCTCACCTACGGACGCAGAACGCACAACGCAATCAGGTAAGGCCTTCTCACCACCCCCGGCCGTTCCGCCACCGGCCGGGCTCCCTTGGAAGCGGCCCCACGGGGCCGCTTCCTTTTTTTGCGCCCTGGCGTGGTCTCTCGATTATCGTGCCGCGCCATGGCCAAGGGCAAAGATCCCAAGATCGACAGGGTCGTATCGGCGGGAGGGGCGCTCGGCATCTCCGTCGAGCCGCTCGTCTTCGAGCGTGAGACGCGCACCGCGGCCGACGCCGCCCGCGAGGTTGGCTGCGACGTCGGCCAGATCGTGAAGAGCCTCGTCTTCGCCTCCGACGCACAGCCGTTGCTCTTTCTGGTGTCCGGGTCGAACCGGCTGGACGTCGATCGGGCAGCCGAGCTGGCGGGCGTGGAACGCGTCGAAAAGGCGGACGCGGCAATGGTCAAGAAGGTGACCGGGTTCTCGATCGGCGCGACACCGCCATTCGGTCATGAACGGGAAGTCCCCGTGTTCATGGACGAGGACCTCCTGGACTACGAGGTCGTGTGGGCGGCGGCCGGGAGCAACGACTCGGTCTTCGCGGTTCCGCCGGAGGCCTTGCGCGACGCGATCAAGGCACGGGTAGGTGGCCTAAAGGCCGGCGACTCCTAGTTCTCGCAGCGCCGTTCTGGATCGGGGTCGGACGAGCACCAATCGTCGCGCGACTCGCCGCCGTGCAACCTGTCGTTGCGCTCGATCCCGTCACGAGCCCTGAGTCGATCCATGCCCGACCCTCCGAAGAGTTCGTCAGCGCCGTTGCCTCCGATCACGCCACCGAGCCACGACGCGCTGTCTCCCCCACCCGCAGCACGCGCTTTCTCCATCTGCTCGCTCGAGCTCATTCCGAGACCTATCTCGGGCCCGCTCCCGCCGCGCAGGATGTCGTCGCCTCCTCCTCCTTCGAGACGGTCGCCTTGCGCGCCACCGCGTAAGACGTCGTTTCCTTCATTGCCGTAGAGACCGCCGTCCACGTCCGGATCCCTACTCGACCGGAACGGAAGATCACTCCCCGGTCCGCCTCCCAGCCGATCCGCGCCGCGGCCGCCGTTGACCTGGTCGTTGCCGCGCCCGCCACAGACGACGTCGGCACCGCGCCCCGCGTGAACCTCGTCATCTCCGGCGCCGGCGACGATGACGTCATCGAAAGGCGTCCCGCGAATTGTCGAATCACCGGGCCCATCGACGATCGTCGCCTCGGCTCCGCGACACTCGATCGCGCCGGCAGACGAGTTCATCGGGGTCGCGATCGTAAGAGCGACAGCAAGTGCAACTAAGAGCCCGATCTGCTTGAGCGCGTTCACGCCGCGCGGCCTCGGCGCAGCACGCGCCCCACCAAACCGTTGGCGCCGCGGCCGTCTCGAGCCGCCGCCTGCGCCGCCTCGGCCGCAAGCGTGACCGCGGCTTCGCCCGCAGGAGCGAAGAACTCGTTGAACTTGCGTCCCAGCGACACGTCACCCCGGATACGCAGTTTGCCGAGCAGAACCGCCTCGTCGCCCGTAGCGCGTCCCTGCGTCATCGCAAGCCAGGTCGATGCATCCATGTCGTAGACGACATCCGGCTCGTCCTCGGTGCGACCAACCTT
>JALZCA010000235.1 GCA_030863285.1 Actinomycetota bacterium
GGACGAGGCCGTCCTGTTGGAAACCAACATCGACGACATGAGTCCCGAGCTCTTTCCGCATGTCATCGCGCGCCTCCTCGATGCCGGCGCGCACGACGCCTGGGTCACGCCGATCGTCATGAAGAAGGGACGCCCGGCGTTCACTTTGTCCGCGCTCTGCGATCCCGAGCGCGAGGAGTCGATCGCGAACGTGATCTTCGCCGAGACGACGACGCTCGGCACGCGCTCCACGCGCGTATCGAAGCGTGCGCTGAAGCGCGAGTGGGTCGAAACGCACGTCGCCGGAGCGCGCGTGCGGGTGAAGATCGGCCGGCGCAACGGCGACATCACGACGGTTGCCCCCGAACACGACGACGCGGTGGCGGCTGCGGAGCAAACCGGGCTCCCGCTCAAACAGGTCTACGCGCTCGCGGTGGAGCAGGTCACCCCCCGGAACTGATCGCGGCCTCGAGGGGATCGATCCGCAGGCGCTAGCTCGACCGCCCCGACGCGCGCAGGTACTCGAGCACCTTCACCTCGATCTTCGGCCCCTCGGTCCAGCGCTCCTCCAGATTCTCGGTCCCGGAGAAGGCGAAAAGGGCGTCTCGCAGCTCGGAGTCGTATCCGCCAGAGCCCGAGGTGGGATGACCGCAGGCAGCCAGAAGCGTCCGCAGCTCGGCCCCCAGCTCCTCGTCGATCGGTAAGAACTCGAGCTCCTCGGGGCGCGGATAGAGAAGGCGATGGAGCTCCAGCAACCGGGCCAGCTCGTCGACGGGGGCCGGATGATCGTCGACCCGGAGGTCCACCGCGACGTCACTGGCGCCTCCGTAGCCGGCTCCTCGTCGAACCACGAACAAGGCCGCCGACTGCCGGCCCCTGCGATCGCCTCCGGCTGCGTCTCCCGCACTCAACGCCGCGAGCAGGCGCGCCGCGAGGTCACCCGTGCTCGAAGAAAACGCCTCCTTCATCGCGTGCACGACGTCGGGACCCGTGAGGATGTTGCCCTGACAGGTGAACCCGTCGCCCTGAACGTCGCCGGCCCACTCGAAGCACTCGTTGCCGGTGAACCCGGCCGCTCGTCCTTGCGCGTCGACCAGGCCGAGCTGACGCTGGTCGGCGTCCGGATCGGCTTTGGTCAGCGCGCGCACAACGGTCGCTGCGTCGTCGCCTTGGTGCAGGCGCGCAAGCGAGTCGGGAGCGTACGCGAGGTTCGCAAGCGCTTGAGTCGCCCCGGCCCCCGCGCCCACTTCGGCAAAGGGAACGACGCTTCCAACGGCGAGGAACTTCGACGCAACCGCGACGCCCCACTCGGGTCCTGATTCGACCTCGGGATCCCAGGCGGCGATCGAAAAGGTCACGAGAGACTAGGCGAGTGACAACGACCTACGCGTGGGCGGCGCGATGGAGACTCTCGGTTTCCTCCACCGGGTACCAGCATGCGGCGTAGTGCTGGGGCTCGACCTCGCCGAGCGGAGGCATCTCGGTACGGCAGTTCTCCGGCACCTCGTCCTCACTGCCCGACACGACCCGGGCTTTCGGACACCGCGGGTGGAACGGACAACCGGGGGGCGGGTTCGCGGGGGAGGGCACGTCGCCCGGCAAGACCACACGTTTCGTGATGTCCGATCCCTCTCGTCCCTTCGGAACGGCCGACAGCAGCGCGGCGGTGTAGGGATGTTTCGGGTTCGTGTAGACCTCGTCGGAATTGCCGACCTCGACGATCTTGCCGAGATACATAACCGCGATCCGATCCGAGATGTGGCGTACGACGCCGAGGTCGTGGGAGATGAACATGTAAGTGAGCTTGAACTCGTCCTGCAAGTCGTCGAGGAGATTGAGGATCTGCGCCTGGATCGAAACGTCGAGCGCGGAAACCGGTTCGTCGCAGATGATCAGCTTTGGACGCAGTGCAAGCGCGCGCGCGACGCCGATTCGTTGACGCTGCCCTCCCGAGAACTCATGTGGATAGCGGTTGTAGTGCTCGGGATTCAGTCCCACGCGATCCATCAGGTCCTGCACCTTGCGCTTGGTCTCGCCTTCGGTCTTGTGGATGTCGAAGGGCGCCCCGATGATCTGGCCGACCGTCTGGCGCGGGTTCAACGACGCGTAGGGATCCTGGAAGATCATCTGCATCTCGCGCCGCAGGGGCCGCAGCTCCTTCTGCCGCATGGTCGTGATGTCGTGGCCCTCCAGCCAGATACGCCCCGAGGTGGGGTCGAGCAGGCGAGTCACGAGTCGCGCAGTCGTCGACTTGCCGCAACCGGATTCGCCGACGAGACCGAGCGTCTCGCCCGGATACACCTCGAATGAGATGCCGTCTACGGCGTGGACGGCACCGATCTTCTTCTTGAAGATGATCCCCTGCGTAATCGGGAAGTGTTTCTCGAGGTCCTCGACGCGTACGAGCGGTTCATCCGTGCGTGCTCGCGTCCCGGCCGCCTCCGGCCCCCGCGTTTCCACTTGGCTCATGCCCGCGCCACCGTTCTCTTCTCTTCGCGCTGCATCCACAGTCGTTCCTTGTCCGGGATCGTGAGGTGGCAGGCGTCGGGATGCCCGCCGCCACGGTCGATCAAGTCGGGTCGATCCTTGTCGCACGGCTCAAAACGGTGCGGACAGCGCGGATGGAACGGGCAGCCGGGTGGCACGTTGATGAGCGAGGGGGGCGAGCCCTCGATCGGGACGAGCCGGTCGACCCGCTTGCCGACGACGGGGATCGACTCGAGAAGGCCCCACGCGTACGGGTGGAGGGGCTTGTCGAAGACATGCGACTTGGGGCCGAACTCAACGCCGCGTCCGGCATACATGACCATCACGGTGTCTGCGACGTCGGCGATGACGCCGAGGTCGTGCGTGATGAGGACCACGCCGACGTTGAACTCCTCTTTCATACGCTCCAACAGCTCCATGATCTGCGCCTGGACGGTGACGTCCAGAGCCGTCGTTGGCTCGTCGGCGATGAGGAGATCGGGATCAAGCGACAGAGCCATGGCGATCATGGCGCGCTGGCGCATCCCGCCCGAGTACTCGTGTGGATACTGCCTCGAGCGCTCCTCGGGGGCCGGGATACCGACGCGCCGCAGCAGGTCGACCGCCATGCCCATCGCGTCTCGCTTGTTCACATCTCGGTGGGCGCGGATCGCCTCGACGATCTGATCTCCCACTTTGTACATGGGGTGCAGCGACGTCATCGGGTCCTGGAAGATCATGCTGATCTCGGAGCCTCGGATCGCTCGCATGTCGTCGGGGGACACCTCGAGCAAGTTGCGCCCCTGATAGATGACTTCGCCCTCCAACTTCGCCGCGCGGCGCGCGATCAGTCCCATGATCGTGAGGAATGTGACGCTCTTCCCCGAACCCGACTCGCCGACCACACCCAGCGTCTCGCCGCGCTCGACCGTGAACGAGACCCCATCTACGGCTTTCACCACCCCGTCCATAGTCGGGAAGTGGACCTTGAGGTCCCGGACTTCGAGCAGTGGCTCCGCCATCACATCCCCCCCGCTCGGTTGATCACGAGTAGCGCACTCTTGGGTCCAGGTACGCGTAGACGATGTCGACGAGGAGGTTCATCGCGGTCACCGCAAAGGCCGCGACGAGTGTCACCGCGACGACAACCGGGAAATCGTTTCTCTGAACGGACTGCACAACCCAGATACCCATGCCGGGCAGGTTGAAGACCGTCTCCGTGATCAAGGCCCCGCCCAATAGAAGACCGAGGTCCATCCCGAACATCGTTACGACCGGAGTCAGGCTCGCGCGCAGCCCGTGCTTGCCGATGACCTTGCGCTCGGACAAACCTTTCGCGCGCGCCGTCCGGATGTAGTCCTCGCTCATCGTCTCGATGAGATTGCCGCGCACCATGCGTGCATAGAAAGCCGCGTACAGAAGCGCCAGGACGAACCACGGCATGATGAAGTGACCGAACCACTCGCCCGGGTTCTCGGAGAAGGGGACGTAGCCGGTCCCGGGCAACAGCCCGAGTTGCTGCCAGAAGATCCACAGCGCGACCAGCCCCAAGAAGAAGACCGGCGCGGAAACGCCAAAGAGCGCGAACCCCATGGCTAATCGATCGACCAGGGTCCTCCGCTTGATGGCGGAGATGATGCCGATAGGGATGCCCATCAAGAGCCAGACGACGGCGCCGCCGAGCGCGAGCTGGATCGACACCCAAGCCCGCTCTGCCAACTCCGGCTTGACCGGCGATTTCGTGTCGTACGAGAACCCGAGGCCGGGCCAGCCGTATTCATCGCCCAGAAAAGTTCTTTCGAGAAAGAGGCCGTATTGCGTCCAGAACGGTTTATCGAGCCCGAGTTGCTCGCGGATCTCGGCCTTGAGCTGTGGCGTCGGCTGCTTGCCCGCGAACTGCGCGACCGGATCGGGTGCCATCTTGAAGAAGATGACGAAGGCAAAGAAGGTGATCAAAAGAACGACCAGCAACACCCATAGCAACCGGCGGATCACATAACGGCCCATCGTCGCTCTCCTTGACTCGAGGTCTTCACCTCAAACCGCATCGCATTCTAGACGGCAGGAGCCGCCTCCGAAGAGGCGGCTCCCAGTCCGTCTTGCGAACTTGCTTGTGCCTACTCCTGCGCTGCCGGGTCCACGGCAACGTGCGCGTAGGCGGTTTCACCGGCGAACTGGTCGTAATCGAATTGCGTTACGGCCGGTCCGAAGATGCCGGTGTGCTGCTCCCACAGGTACGGAACCCACGGAACCACATCTTCCATGAGCGTCTTGTCGAGCTCGATGAAGCAGTTGGTGCGCGCCTCACCGATGGGCTCGTCCAGACACGCCTGGATGTCGTCGTCGACCGAGGGAACGTCTTCCGTGTTGCCCTCGCCGCCACACTCCTTCAGACGCTCCTCGGTGATCCCCACGAGCGAGTAGTTGTAGTTGCCCTCGCAGAGGATCTTGTCGCCACCCTGGAAGAGGAACCCGACGAACGTGTAGGGGTCCGGGTAGTCCTTGCCCCAGCCCGGGTACGTCGAGACCGGCAGGTTCTTCGCGACCGTCGACACGACGGGGTACGCGTCGGTCAGCTCCTGCGTCTTCAGGGTGATCCCGATCTGCTCGAAGCTCTGCTCAATGATCGGGGTCATGTTGCCGTGCGGCGGGTCCTTGCGGTTGACGTGGAAGACCTCTTCGCAAACGGGGTCATCACACAGACCGTCGCCGTCGGTGTCGTACTTCGACTGGCTCATCTCTTCCTTGGCAGCCTCGACGTCACCCGAGAAGTTCTCACTCGGGTACGGGTTGTAGTCGGTGCTGTCCGGGCTACCGCCCGTGAGGTCCGGCGGAAGGATGTGCGTCGCGATCTCACCGGTCAGCTCGCCGCCCCAGACACGCTGCATGCCTGCCTTGTCCATCACGTAGTTGGCAGCCCTTCGGACGTGGATGTCGTCGAAGGGCGGCTGCGTCAGGTTCATCGTGATGTACCAGGTGCGGTCACCACCGGCGACGAGAAGGCGCTTTTCGAGCTCCTCGTCGGTCGCGTACCGCTCGAGCACGTCCGGCGGCGGGTTCTCGGGAGTGTCCTCGAGCTCGCCGGCCTCGATCTTGTCGAAGATGTCCTTCTGGTTCGTGTTGATCGCGAACTCGAAACGATCGGGGTTGTTCTCCCTGACCTCCGGGCTGTCCGTCTCCGGGTCGTA
>JALZCA010000060.1 GCA_030863285.1 Actinomycetota bacterium
CCGATCGACCACCGCATCGTGTCGGTGGTTCAGCTCGACGATGCAGCTCCGCCGGTCGCACAACCGACCGCCGAAGCGCAGGCCACGGAAGACCTCCCGACGTCGGAAAGCGCGGAAGTAAGCCCCCCGGCGGAAGCCGCGGCTCAAAGCCCTTCGGCCGCAGCCGCGCAGCCCGAACCCGGGCGCCGTTCGGGAAGCGACAACGGGTCACCGCTGGAGGAGACTCCGGTCGACATAAGACTCGACGAGGCCGCCGAAACCAACGGACATAGCGATGCGCACCGGCTCGTGCTCGATCGCGTCGTGCTGGCCAGCAAGGGCGACGCGGGCTGGGTCAAGGTCGGGCTCAAGTGGCCGGATGGTCAGGTGACCGAGGGGGCCGGTATCGCCGGTTCCACGCGCGATGCGCGCGCTCGGGGCGCCTCGACCGCGTTGCTGCATGCGCTGACCCCCGCGCTGTCGGCGATGGATGCAAAGATCGACATCGACCACCTGCTCATACACCGCGTCGGCGAGAACGACTCGGTTCTAGTGCGAGCGATGTTCTACCAGCGCGGTGCGTCCACGCCGCTGGTGGGCTCGGCTCTCGTTCATGACGACGTCGCGACGGCAGCGGTGCGCGCGATCCTCCAGGCGGTCAACCGGAAGCTTCGGTTGTCTTAGAGAACCTTCGTTCCGCAGTAGTGCGCGCGTAGATCAGCCGCGCTATACCCGCGGCCATCACCACATCCCCCAGACTCAGCACCTCCTTCACACCCGGGATCGGGATGACGTCCGCGAGCCATCCGAGCTTTGTGTCCTCGGTTACCGGCTCGTGCTTGAGGTCGTCGTCCGTTTGTGAGGGGGCTTGCAGGCCCGCCATCGAGGACGCTCGTGCCGACACCGGCATAGCCTGGTTGACCGCGATCACGACCGTGTTGAGGAGGAGTCCCGCTGCAATCAGCAACATCCCCGGAACCCTCCAGTTGAGAGCTACGAACGCGCCCACTGCGAGGTTCGAGATCAGCAAGACGGCGACTGCATGCGAGGCAGTCAGTCCGGGGGGGTCCCAGAGCTCGAACGCGACCTGGATCGAAAGACCCTCGAACAACAGCAGGAGCCAGCGGACTCTTGTGTCTGCAAGAGCCTGCAACGAACCGCCTCGCCACAGGCCGAACGCGAGCGCCCCGGCGGCGATGACGACGAGCGAAAGAGACATCGAGGAGTTTTTACACCCGGTTGTCGGATGCACCACGACAAGGGAGACGCGTTCGCGGCGCCGGTAACCTGTGCGGCCATGGAGAAGATCATGCTCATCTCGAACCTGCACGCAGGCTCGGTGTCGGCCCCGACGCGCGAAGTCATCATCAAGGCGCTCAAAGCGGACTTCAAAGTCGAGGCAGTAGATACCGCGCGGCGCAGCCACGGAATCGAACTCGCGCGCGACGCGGTTGATCGTGATTTCGACGCGGTCCTCGCGTTCGGTGGCGACGGGACGATCAACGAGGTCGCGCAGGCTCTCGTCGACACGGACGTCGCGCTGGGCATCCTGCCCGGCGGCAGCACCAACGTTCTCGCTCGATCTTTGGGTATCCCGGTCAATCCCGTGGAGGCGACGGCTTTCGTCGGCGCGCGCCTTCGTGCCGGAACCAGGCGCCGCATCAACGTCGGCGCCGCCGGAGACCGGTTCTTTCTCCTATGCACCGGGATGGGCCTGGACGCAGAGGTGGTCAGACGGGTCGAGGCCGATCCCGAGCGCAAGCGCGAAAACCATGAGTGGGCGTTTGTCTCCAATGCGCTCAAGGCAGGGCTCGGTGCCTATCGGGGCGTCGACCCCGGGATAACGATGACGGTAGAGGGCTCCGACCCGGTCCGAGTGATGACGGCCGTGTGCTGCAACGGGCGCCCCTTCACCTACTTGAGGCGCTTCCCGGTCGACGTGTGTCCGCAAGCCACACTGGAAGGCGGTTTCGACGTCTTCGGGCTCCACCGCCTGCGAATGGGGACGGCCCCCCGTCTCGTCTGGGCGCTGTTCGTCAGTCGTTCCCACGTCCGCTGGAGGACGACGACCTACCGCCACGACGTCGCTCGAGTCCATCTCGACGCCGACCGGCCTATGCCGGTTCAGGTTGACGGTGACTACATCGGGGAGTCGACAGGACATTCCATCGTTCTGCGGAGAGACGCGCTGGACTTGCTGGTCTAGAGGAGCCGACGGCTCCGACGATGCCTTACGCTCTTTTCCGATACCGCAGGTCCCAAGGAGTGATGCCCACAATGCCGATGCCCACGACCGACCAGATCTCGGAGGTCCTTGGAGAGATCCAAGACCCGGAGCTCCATCGCGGGTTGAACGAGCTCAACATGGTCCGCAACATCGCCCTCGACGGCCAAACCGTCACGGTGTTGATTGCTCTCACGATCCCCGGGTGTCCGCTCAAGGATTACTTCTACAACGTGATTCCGGCCAAGCTGCAGGAGGCTTTCCCCGAGATCGAGCGCGTCGAGGTCGAGTTGACGTCGATGACCGAGGAGGAGCGACAGGCTCTGATCGGCGGGATGCGCCAGGAGACGCCCGCCCCATTTGCCCGCAGCGATTCCCCGACGCAGGTGATCGCCATCGGGTCGGGCAAAGGCGGCGTGGGCAAATCGACCACAACCGTCAACCTTGCGGCCACGCTGTCGAAGCTCGGTCACTCGGTCGGTCTCCTGGATGCCGACGTGTGGGGCTTCTCGATCCCGAGGATGCTCGGGGTGCACGAGCGCCCGACGGTCGTGGACGACATGATCCTTCCCCCCGAGATCTTCGGCGTGAAGGTCGTTTCCATTGGGCTCTTCACAAACGAGGAAACACCGGTCGTGTGGCGCGGTCCGATGCTCCACAAAGCATTGCAGCAATTTCTTAGCGACGTCCACTGGGACGAGCCCGACTATCTTTTGATCGATCTTCCGCCCGGCACCGGCGACGTCGCAATGTCGATCGCTCAGTTCCTGCCGGGGGCATCGATGCTCATCGTCACGACCCCGCAGGCAGTTGCCGAGCGAGTAGCGCAGCGCGCAGGCTTCATGGCCGACAAGACGGGGATCAAGACGGTCGGCGTCATCGAGAACATGTCCTACTTCACCGGCGACGACGGCAAGCGCTACAACATCTTCGGTGAAGGCGGCGGTGCGGCGCTGGCGGAGAAGCTGCGCGTCCCGCTTTTGGGACAGATCCCGATCGATCCCGAGCTGCGCGCGCTGGCTGATCACGGCGCGCCGATCGTGTTGCAAGCCCCCGACAGCGCGGTCTCACAGGAACTCGAGAAGGCTGCGAAAGAGCTCGTCAACATCGTCCCGCCCAAGCCGAAGCCGGCGAAGCGCATAAGCCTCCCGCTCATCCCGATGACGCCCGGCGCGGGGTCTCAACACCAGCACGGCGCCGGTCACGCGCACACGCACAGCCACTGAACGTTCTCCCGTTCGACGACGTTTGGCGCCTCGAGCGGGCGGTCGACTTCGAAGACGTCCACCAACGCGTCACCGCGTCGGAGAACGCCGCCCCCAACGCGTCCCGCGACCGACTCCTGGGATGCGTTCGCTGCTGTGACCTGACCACTCTCGAGCCCGACGACACGAGCGAGAAGGTCGCGCACCTAGCGGCAAGAGCGCTCCGCCCTGATCCCGCGTCCGCCGACGTTCCTTCCGTTGCCGCACTTTGCACGTGGTCGAGATTGATACCGGCGGCCGAAGCCTTGCGCGGGTCGGGCGTCAGGCTTGCCGCGGTTGCGGGTGACTTCCCCGCCGGCACCGCGCCCACAGGCGACAAGGTACGCGAGATAGAAGAGGCCCTCGCCGCGGGGGCCGAAGAGGTCGACGCGGTGATCAATCGGGCGATGCTGCGCGATGGCGACCTCGAGGGCGGCTACCAGGAAGTCGTGGCTCTTCGGAGAGCCGCAGGTGACGCCACGCTGAAGGTCATCCTCGAGACGGGCGAGCTCGAAGACCTCCATTTGATCCGCGCCGCCTCGCTCGTCGCGCTCGCGGGCGGCGCCGACTTCATCAAAACATCGACCGGCAAGCTGGTGCCCGGCGCGACCGCGGAGGCCACCGTCGTCATGGCGGATGCGATCAAAGATTTCTACGCGCGGACGGCACAAGCGCGGGGTTTGAAAGTCGCCGGCGGCGTCAGAACGTCAGAGGACGCGCTCCGGTACATCCACATCGTGGTGGAGACGCTCGGCTCCGAATGGTTCGCGCCGCAACGTTTTCGCATCGGCGCGTCGTCGCTCCTCGACGATCTAATAGCGCGCCTGTAGGGCCTTGACGCGGCACTAGCCGCTACATACGTTCGGCGCGCCACCTCGTAAAGGAGAACGTCCAAATGCCTACAGATCAGGCACAAACGCCGATTCGTACGAAACTCGTCGCCCCTATGCTGTTGGTTCTTCTCCTCGGACTCTTCCAGCCGCCGGCGCAAGCAACCGGGACCACGTGCTTCCAACAAGACAACAGCGTCGTACTGGAGATCGTGGTGCCTAGGGACGTTCGCTTATTCGTGGCCGACGATGGTCAGATCAAGTGGGCAGATGTAATGGCTTCCAAGGCGTTCGATTGCGGCGATGCCACGGTCAGAAACGTGGACTCTGTCGAAGCTTCCGCCAACAGCCCCGACGACACTCGCCTGATCCTCGACGTGGCGCGCAAGTTCGCGCCGGGTGACACCGCGGAGGCTATGGGCAAGAGTGAGATCGAGTTCGCGATCACCGGAGACACGAACGAGAACACCCTCCAAATACGAGGTGGGCGAAAGAGCGATCGGTTCGTAGCCGGGGCCGCCGGGATCGCGCTCAACGACGATGGCGACGTGGACATCTCGAGCCCGACCGCGGATGAGTACGTATTTCTCGGAAAGGGAGGGATTGACTACCTCTCGGGCAATGGCGGAAACGGAACCGGGAACGCCTTCGACACGGCGCTGACGATCTACGGCAACGGGGGAGGGGATCGCCTCCTGGGGACGAACGCCAGGGATCAGCTACTTGGGTCGGCCGGCGGTGACTTCGTGGACGGTGGAGGCAGGGGCGACATCGTCTTCGGCAATGGGGGGGAGGACGTCCTGCTCGGTCGCTCGGGCGCCGACGAGCTCGACGGTCATGGCGGTCCCGATCGGCTGCGCGGCCACGGCGGCGCGGACAACCTCGAAGGGGGACCGGGAACAGACGATTGCAAGGGCGGTCCGGGCACCGACGTGGTTTCCACCTGCGAGACGGGTGGCGGCTAAACCCCCTTGTCTCCGATTGATCGCTCGCCCAGGATGAATCCCCAGACCTCGAGAGGAGAGTCATGAGACGCAACCGCACGATCGTCACGTCGCTACTTTCATCGTGTTTGTTGGGAGGAGTGCTTGGCCTTGCCACGGTCGCGCCCGCGGCCGCGGGACGGGCGTCGTGCTTCGAACACGATCCCACCCGACACGGCTTGATGAGAGGCGACGTCAACGCCGACGGGGACCGGGACGCGGTGTGGATTCTCGCTCGCCGAGTCAACGGGCGATGCCGCTACTTCGTAA
>JALZCA010000246.1 GCA_030863285.1 Actinomycetota bacterium
GTGCGACACCGACGGGCCGAGGAAGGTGGCGCCGGGGGCGGCGCGGCGCGCCTCAAGGATGTGACCCTCCCTTTTCAAAATGTCAGACGGTGTCTGACAAATTGTCAGGCCAGGTTGAGATGGCGGAGGCGGGTTCCGAAAAGCCGGTGCGAACGGCCCGGACGAGGCCGCCACCGGAGGCGAGCCGGGGACGAGCCCGCCGCCGGAGACGACGCGCCGACGGGGACGAGGCGGCCGCCGGAGACGACGCGCCGGCGGGACGAGACCGCCCTGGACGAGGTCCCGCCGTGGGACCGAGGGGTCCCCTGAGACTGGCAGGCGGAGTCGTATGCCGCAAAGAGGGAAAGAGAACGACGTGCGGTCTGAAACCACAGGCATTCAGAACTCGGAAAGGAGTTCTCATGACGGATAACGAGAAAAGGGACGCACTCGACGACCCGACCGGGGGACCTTCGGCGCAGTCGGCTCCGGGTTCTCGCGATCAGCGCGACGACGCCGTGGATCCGAGCGTCGGCGCGAAAGGACAGGACGAGGAAGGTGCCGTCGAGGAAGCGCGCGAGGAAGAGGGCGCGCCGAACGTCAACCCCGGTTAGCCGGCCGAGTCCCGCCTGGACATGGGTCGGGTGAGCAGCGTCAAGCGCGGTTAGTCGCCGGCGCCACTCCGCTCTCGGCCTGCACGAGGTGGCAGGCAACGAAATGAGCGGGGGCCACCTCGAGCAACTCGGGGGCCACGGTGCGGTTCAGCTCCTCGACCTCGGCGGCTTCGCCCGACTGCAGCGCCGGGCAGCGGGGGTGGAAGCGGCAACCCGGGGGGATCGCCGAGGCGTTGGGAGGCTCGCCGAGCAACTCGACGCGGGGGAGCCGCCGGCCGATCTCGGGCGATGCGGCGATCAGAGCGCGCGTGTACGGGTGCAGCGGGGTGGTCAGCACCCTCTCGGCCGGGCCGAGCTCGACGATCTTTCCGAGATACATGATCGCTATGCGATCGGCGAGCGCCCAGGCGAAGCCGAGGTCGTGCGTGATGAGGACGAGTGTCAGGCCCATGCTCTCTTTGAGCTCGACCAGCAGTCGCAGGATCTCGCCGCGCACGGATGCGTCGAGCATCGATACGGGCTCGTCGGCGACAAGGACGTCGGGCTCGAGGATGATCGCCGCGGCGATGATCACGCGCTGTCTTTGGCCCCCGGAAAGCTCGTGCGGATAGGAGAGAAAGAATCTCTCCGGGGGCCGTAACCCCGCTCGCGCCAGCGCGGCCGCGACGAGTTCCTCCTCGCTCCCCTCGAGCCCGTGGATGCGCGCGGGTTCGGCGACTATCTCGTAGACGGTCTGGCGCGGGTTGAGTGACCCCATTGGATCCTGAAAGATCATCTGCACTCGGCGCCGCAACGCGGTCAGCGCCTTGCCCCGTCCCGCGGTCACGTCCGACCCGGCCACCTCGACGGTCCCCGAGGTCGGAGGGACGAGTCCCAGCAGCGTCCTGCCGAGGGTGGTCTTGCCCGAGCCGGACTCCCCGGCGATGCAGAAGACCTCTCCGGGCTTGACCCCGAAACTGATTCCGTCGACCGCGCGCACCGGCTCCGAGCGCCCGACCAGACGCCGATTCGCAAACTCGACATGGAGGTCGGTGACGGTGACGATCGCTCGGTCGTTCACGACGCGGTCAGTCCGAGGTCGCGGTGGACCGCGTGGCACGCGGCCCGGCGTTCTTCGCCGGTCGCCAGCAACGCGGGATCGACCTCATCGCACGGCTCAAAGCGCGCGGGGCAGCGCGGGTGGAACTTGCAGCCCGGCGGGAGCTCGGCAGGGTGTGGCGGGTCCCCGGGGAGGCCCGGCGGGATCTTGCGGGCGTTGCGGTCGCCGACGCGCGGAAAGGCCTCGACGAGCGCGCGGGTGTAGGGGTGTTGCGGGGTCGTGAGGAGGTCGCTCGCGTAGCCTTCTTCGACGACGCGGCCCGCGTACATGATCGCGGCACGATCGCACACCTGGACGAGCACGGAGAGATCGTGCGTGATCAACAGCAGCGCGAGGCCGAACTCGTCGCGCAGCTCGTCGAGCAGCGACAGGATCTGGGCCTGGACCATGACGTCGAGCGCGGTCGTCGGCTCGTCCGCGATGACCACGTCCGGGTTGCACACCAGCGCCATCGCGATCATCGCTCGCTGGCGCATACCGCCCGAGAACTCGTGCGGATAGTCGCGCCAGCGGGTCGGGGGGATGCCGACGCGCTCGAGCATCGAGCGGGAGCGGTCCGCAGCCTCGGTGTTCGAGACCTTCTCGTGCAGGCGGATCGCCTCGATCATCTGGTCGCCGATGCGCTTGACCGGATTCAGCGCGTTCATGGCCCCCTGGAAGATCATCGACATGCCCGCCCATCGCACCGCGCGCAGGCGCCCGGGCTTCGCGCCGATCAGCTCTTCGCCGCGGAAGCGGATCGACCCCTCCACGCGCGCGTTGTTCGGGAGCAGCCCCATGCAAGCGAGCGCGAGCGTCGTCTTGCCGCAGCCGGACTCGCCGGCGAGCGCGAGGGTGTCGCCGCGCGCCAGGCTCAGGCTGACGCCGTCGACCGCGGGAGCGTCTTCGCCGCGCACGCGGTAGACGACCCGCACGTCGTCGACCTCGAGCACGTTCTCGCCGACGCCACGTTGTGTGGACGAAGCCTCGGGCGCGACGACCTCCCGGCTGCTCACCGCTGCCTCAGACGCTGGTCGAGGACCTCGTCGAGCGCGTAGCCGCACATCGTGAAGCCGAGCACGACGAGAACTATGCACACCCCGGGCGGTATCAGGTACCACCACGCGCCGAGCGAGATCGATCCACGCTCGAAGGCGAGCTCGAGCATCGTGCCCCACGAGACGTTGAAGGGGTCGCCGAGGCCGAGGAACGAAAGCGTCGTCTCGGTGAGGATCGCGACGGCGACGACGAGGACGGTGTTGGCGAAGATCAGCGGGAAGACGTTCGGAAGGATGTGGCGACTGATGAGGTGGAAGTTACTCGCGCCGAGCGCTCGCGCCCGCTCCACATAGGGACGTTCCCTCAGCGTCAGGACCTGTGCCCGCACGACCCGCGCGGTTCCGGCCCACGTGGTTATCCCGATCACGAGGGCGATGATCCAGATGCTTCTCCCCAGCAGCGACGCGAGGACGATTGCAAGCGGCAAAAAGGGGATGACCAAGAACCAGTCGACTAGGCGCATGAGGATCGCGCCGAGCCAGCCGCCGTAGTGCCCCGCGGTGATGCCGATGACCGAGCCGATGACCATCGAGATGATGGTGGCGAGTAAGCCGACGAGCAGCGAGATCTGCGATCCCTGGATCACGAGGTCGAGGATCGACCGGCCCGCCTCGTCGGTGCCGAGCGGGAAGCCGGGGGCCGGGGGAGCGAGCGGTTCGCCCGTGGCCTCGATGACCGACAGCCGCTCGGGAGGGACGATCACGTCCGCGAATATCGCCATGAGAGCGAAGAAGACGAGGATGACGAGACCGATCATCCCGAGCCGATTCTTGCGATAGACGCGCCACGCTCCGATAAACGCCTTCTTGCGACGCTGCCGCTTTATCTGGCGCGGTGACGCCAGCGTCTGGGTGCTCATGCCCGGCCCACCCGTGGGTCGAGGGCGCCGATGACGAGGTCGGCGACGAGGTTGGCGAAGATGACTGCCGCGCTGAACAACAGGAACAGCGCCTGCAGCACCGGATAGTCGTTCGCGTTGATCGCGTCGTAGGTCAACTGACCCAGCCCCGGCCACGAGAACACCGTCTCGACCGTGATCGCGCCGGAGACGATGAAGCCGAGGTTGATTGCCGACAACGTGACGACGGGCAGGAGCGCGTTCGGGACGACGTGGCGCCGCAACACGAGCGCCTCGCGCATGCCCTTGGCCCGCGCGGTGTTGACGTAGTCCTCGTTCATCACCTCCATCACCGAGGAGCGGGCGATGAGCGCGTACTCGCCTAGCAACGCCAGGATCAAAGTAAGCGCCGGCAAGAAGAGGTGATTGAGGGTGTCGACGAAGCGCGTCCCCCAGGACGCGTCCTCGAGCCCGACGGTGTTCATGAACGAAGTCGGGAACATCCCGAGCGTCACCGAGAACAGCAACACCAGCAGGATGCCGAGCCAGAACTCGGGCATCGAGTAGGTCACGAGCGAGACCCCGAGCGAGCCGGTGTCGAATTTGCTCCCGCGCCGCCAACCTCCCCATATTCCGATCAGGGTCCCGATCAGCGTCGCGCCGATCGTCGCCACACCCAGCAGCAAAATAGTCGGCCACAGCGCGTCGCCGATGACCTCGGATACGGGGCGCGTGTACTGATAGGAGATGCCGAACTGGCCCCCGAAGGTGTCACCCACGTAATCGAAGAACTGCGTCAGCAGCGGACGGTCGAGGCCGAACTCCTTTCTCAGTTCCTGCGTCGCCTCGGGCGAGAGGCGCGACACGCGCGTCAGGATGCGTGCCGGATCGGCCGGGAGCACCCGGAACAAGAAGAAGTTCAGCGTCACTACGAACGCTAGGGTGCCGACCGCCTGCGCGAGCTTGGTGAGTAGGTAGCGCGTGCGACTCAGGCGCGGTCCTCCCGGCCCCCCCGGCGCGCCAGCGCGATCCCGATGCCGACGACGACGAGCGCGGCGAGCCCGATGATGATCCACAACGCCGGTGAGCTCCCACCGTCCGAACCGCCGGCGGCGTCACCCTCGGCACTCGCCGGTCGCAGGTTCGTGTAGCTGTAGGCACCGTAGGAGAACATCACGGATCCTGCGTCCGCCGGCTGCTGGACCCAGCCCTCCCACTTGTCCGTGCGATACGCCTCGAGCAGGTTGTCGTAGTAGAGAACGACGTAAGGAGACTCCTCGTACGCGATGCGCTGCATCTGGTGGATCGTCTCAGCGCGTTGCTCGACGTCGAGCTGGGTCTTCTGCAACTCGTAGAGGCGATCGTATTCCTCGTTGCACCAGAACGAGTCGGAGAAGTTGTTGATCTGCCCGCACGTCATCACCGACAGGATGAAGTCGGGATCGGGATCCGATCCCCATCCCCAGATGAACATGTCGAAATCGGTCGCGTAGATGTCCTCGATGAGCTTGTTGTCTGTGAGCGCGACGGTATCGACGCCGATCCCGGTCTCGTTCAACCATCCCTCGATGAACTCGGCCGCGCGCACGCTCGAGCTGTCCTCGGAACGCGCGGCGAGGCGTAGCTCCAGCTCCTCGCCGTTCTTGTCGACGGTCCCATTGTCGTTCGTGTCCTCCCATCCCGCCTCGGCGAGAAGCTCCTGGGCACGCTCGATGTCGAAGCCCATCAACTCGTCTTCTTCGAGCTC
This sequence comes from Actinomycetota bacterium, assembly GCA_030863285.1. Next base: position 5,316 of record JALZCA010000246.1, read on the forward strand.
GAGGTGGTATTGCGCGAGCGTGGGCGGCACGATCACCGATCCCGGTGTGCCCTGACCGCGCAGGATCTTGTCGGTCAGCTCTTCTTCGTCGACCGCCCAGTTGATCGCCTGGCGGACGCGGACGTCGAGCAGGGCCGGGTGCCCCTTGGACTCCTCGGGTGCGCCGAGCTCGATGGCTTCCGGCGCGGGCTCGTAGACGTTCAGCGCGAGCTCGGTGTAACCCGGGTCGGCGGACGAAAGCGTCTCGATGCCCGGCTCGCCTTCGAGCGAGAGGAAGAGGTCGGCCGACGGGTTGTAGATGTAGTCGACCTCACCGCGCTTGAGCGCCTGCACCATCGTGTCGTCGTTGTCGTAGAGCTGGAAGTAGATCTCGTCGATCTCGGGAACGTCGCCGAAGTAGTTCTCGTTCTTGACGAGCTTTACCGACTGCCCCCGGTCCCACTCGACCGCCTGGAACGGGCCCGTGCCGATGGACGGCTCATTGGGGAAAGCCTTGAGCTCGTCTGCGGGGACGTCGCTCCACACGTGCTCCGGCAGGATCGGCACGTACATCGACAGCATCTGCACCGACGGCTTCTTCGTCGTCATGACCACGGTGTGCTCGTCGGGCGTCTCGATCGTATCGATCTGCGAGACGTAGTCGCTGAACAACCCGGCGGGGCCCGGGTTGTCCAGGATCGTCTCGAGCGTGAACCTCACGTCGTCCGAGGTCACCGGCTCGCCGTCGTGGAAGGTCGCGTCGGGATTGAGGTGGTAGGTCCAGGTGAGGCCGTCCTCCGACGTCTCCCATGACTCCGCGAGCCCCGGAACGGGACTGAGGTCTTCTTGGGAGAACTCGATAAGCAGGTTGTACTGCAGCGAGATGATCTCGTAGGAGGGCAACTCCAATGCCTTGAAGGGGTTGAGCGAGTCGATGTCGTTGACGAGCCCGATGCGGAACACGAGCTTGTCGTCCCCTCCTTCGGACGGTGACTGCGCGACCGCGGGAGCAGCCAGCAGCATCGTGGCGACCAGCAAGGCGCCGAGGCGCGTCAGAGTTCTCATTTCTCCCCCTGTTCGAGAGCGGGTTCTTCGATGATGAGCTTTCTGTTGTCTGCGTCAAGGGTCACGGCGACACCGAGCGGGATCGTCGCGAGGTGCTTTCCGTGGCCTATCGGGAGGCCGTAGATGCAGGGCACGTCGAGCGGTTCGATGTAGCGCTCGAGCACGTCCTCAATAGAGAGGGTTTGTGGCCATTCGGGTTTCGTTTCGCGCCAGTCGCACTTCTCGAGCTCGCCGACGACGACGCCGATGACCTCGTCGAGCATGCCCGCTTGCGTCATCTGGGTGAGCAGCCCGTCGATGTACCAGGGGGGCGCGTCGACGTCTTCGAAGAAGAAGATCTTGCCGGCGAGGTCGATCTGCCAGGGCGTCCCTATCGTCTGACCGAGCAGCCACAGGCACCCTCCGACCATCGTCTCCCGCACGGTCCCGGAGTTGAAGGGACGCAGGTAGTCGTCGTCGGGCTTGCGCGGCACCTCGCCTAATGCGTCGGTCGTCGTCAAGGCTTTCAGCAGTCGTTCCTGCGTGAACTCCTTGGTCTCGGGATCGTTGGTCTCCATGAGACCCGGGCCGTAGAAGGTCACCATGCCGGTGTAGTGCGCGATGCCGGTGTGGAGCGCGGTGATGTCCGAGTAGCCGACTAACGGCTTCGGGTTGTTGCGGATGACGTCGAAATCGAGGTGGGGGATCGTCTGCGCCGAACCGTATCCACCGGTCATCGTCTGGACGACGTCGACGGCGTCGTCGGCGAACAACGCGTTGATGTCGCGGGCGCGCTGCTCCGCCGATCCCGCCACGTACGCGTCCCGCTCGTAGATCCCGTCGGCGAGCTTGACCTTGTAGCCGCGGCTCTCCCACCACTCGACCCCGCGCAGGATCGACGAGCGGTTGTGATACGGCGACGCGGGGGCCGGGACGCCGATCGTTCCGCCCTTGGGAAGCGGAGCCGCCTTAAGAGCCATGATGGTCCCTTCGCTGCGGGATCTCCATGGCGCGCAACTCGCGCACGTAGGACACGATCTCGTCGGCCGCGGCGTCGAACAGGACCTTGCCCTTGTCCGCGCTCGCCTTCGTGGCGTCGCCCTGGACGCCGGACTCGGAGAACCCCGACCACCACGGCATGACCTTGAGCGGCCCGTCCGACCAGTCGAGCCACGCGTGCTCGGTCTCGGGATAGCCGCGCTCGTCGGTCGCCTGCGACATGTCGACCGCGCCCTCGTCGATGTGCAGGTACAACGACGTCTCGAGCTCGCACGCGTGCGCCATGCCGCCCCGGTCGCTCTCGCGCGTCGACTCGATGACCTCTTGGGAGCGCGTGCCGCTGAGGTAGAAGCACGCGGCCACGAGTTTGTCCGGATGTTCGACCATCGCAAGCCGCGCCGCCATCTCGACGAGGTTCTGGTTGGAGCCGTGCCCGTTGACGAGCAGCACGCGCTCGAAACCGTGACGCAAGAGCGAGGTGGTGACGTCGGTGCAGTAGCGGCAAAAGGTGTCCCACCCGATGGTGACCGTGCCGGGGAAGTCCATATGGTGTGGCGAGTAGCCGTGGACGATGGCTGGCAGCAACACGCTTTCGCTCGTCAGGCGGGTGGCCGCCTCTCGGCAGATCGACTCGACGAGCCTGACGTCGGTGTCGATAGGCAGGTGCCGGCCGTGGTCCTCGAGCGTCGCGATCGGGACGATGGGAACGCGTCCCTCGTCCACCGCGCGCGCGACCTCGGGCCACGACAACCTTCCGTACTCCAGCGGCTCAGACCACACCGACGACCTCCGAGCGCCGGAATCCGGCGACCGGTTGTTCGACCCATCGGCCCCCGCACGGACGCCCGTCCGAGACGTACACGACGCCTGCGCGCAGATCGCAGATCATCCCGAAGACGGTGGCCGAGCGAGCCGGGTCGTCGTCGCCGTGCTCGCAGATGGATTGCTCGCCGTCGCCGTGATCCGACAACAGAGCCATGCAGTCCTCGAGCGTGGACGGGGGCCGGCGGTCCAGCAGCTCGGCTGCGCGCTCGAGGCGAGCGTGCGAGCCCGCGGATCCGTTCGGCGTCACCCGCTTGATTGCCGGCGTCAGCGCGTGGTTGGTGTGCACCGCCCCCCCGTCGATCACCGCGCTCGTCGTCGCCGTCGTCTCCACGATGACGCGGCGCAGCGCGTCGGCGAAGACGTGCGCGTAGCCGCCGGCCCTCCCGTCGATCCGGGCGAAGTCGACCGCCTCGTCGAGGTCGTGCGCGTCGAGGCCGTGGCGTGACACGAGCAGGCGCGGGATCCCGATGCGTTCGTCGTTGGAAACCAGTGAGTCGATGCCCTGGGCGAAGCCGGCCGCGCTCATGCCGACGACCGGGAGGAAGCCCGCGCAGGTAGGCGACACGAAGCCGGGCCCGTCCTCGGGAGCCGCGACGATCACGGCGATGTCGTCGTGGCCGCCGTACCACTGCTCTGCGTGCATGAGCCACGGCCCCGAGACCATGGTCGTACAGGCCTCGAAAGGCCACACCTCCTCCATGCAGTTGAGCAGCCAGACCGCGTCGCGGTCCACGTTTGCTCCCTCGGCGGCGCCCTCGACCTCCTCGGCGAGATGGGGAAGGTGCCGGCGCGCCGCGTCGACGTAGGGACCGAGCTCGTTTACGAGCGCGTCCCACGAGCCCGCCTCGGCGCGCTGTCGGTAGAAAGCGATCGCTCGCTCTATGCCGGCAGCGCTTTGTTCGCCGTAGGCGCGTCCCAGCGCGCGCGGGCCCCCCGACGTCTTGACGACGGACAGGCTCACGCCGCGACCTCCGCATAGCGCCACAGGAAGGCCATGCTCTGATGCATGTGGGCGCGCAGCCCTTCGACCGTCGCGTACTCGTCTGCCGCGTGGGGTCGGCCCGAGTGTCCCGCGCCACCCGAGGCGAACGGGATCTCGAGCACCTGCTCGAAGAGGTAGAGCGGCGCCCACCATGGAGCGACCGGCCACACCAGCGGATCGTCGCCGACATCCTCATGGGAGGCGACCATCGCGCGCGCGACCGGGCTCGTCGCCGACGTCTTCGCGGGCGGGCACAGCTCGTAGGGATCGACGTCGACCTCGGGCGCCACCTCGTGGATCCTCTTCTCGGCGCTGCGCGCCACGACGTCGAGGTCGTGCCCATAGGGTACCCGTATGTCGACGATCGCGCGCGAGTCGGCGGGGATTATCGTCTTGCCTCCCTCGGGGTAGCCGGCCTCGATCCCGTTGACGTTCACCGCGGGCGCGTACATGACCGCGTGCACGAGTGACTCGGGGTCGTCGAGCTTGAGGCGCGCTGCGTCGGCGCGCTCGACGACGTCGTCGCGAGCGACGCGTTGCGCGAGTGTTTCTGCAAGCTCGACGTCCTCGGGCGGGACGTCGGCGGGTTCCAGACCCGGGATCGCGGGCGACTCGTCGGAGTGGACCAACGACGCAAGCGCGCGGACGAGCGACCATGCCGGCGAGGCCACCGCAACGCCTTTGCTCGAGTGCAGCGCGCGCTCGATGGGACCACCCCAGTCACCGCCGCGCGCGGTCAGCTGGAGCGAGACGATCCCCTTACACCCGAGCGTCACCCAGGGAAGGCCGCGCTCGTCGGCGGTCAGGTCGAGGTCGAAGGCCGCCTCCGCGGCGAGGACCTCGCGGTGGGACTCGAGGACGGCCGGCAGGTTCATGCTCCCGAGCTCCTCCTCCCCGTCGCAGATCACGCGCAGCTCGACGGGTACGTCGGCTACCGCGCGCGCCGAGGCGAGCGCGCAGAAGAACGCGGCAAGGCTCCCCTTCGAGTTTGCGGCTCCCCGGGCCACGACGCTCGGCCCCTGAGGCAGCGAGCGGATCTCCGCCGCGAACGGGGGAGAGGTCCATGTCGTCTCCTCGGCCGGCTGCACGTCGTACATCACGTAACGCAGCAAGCGCGGGCCGTTGCCTGCGAGGGTCCCGACGATCGCGGGGTGCCCCGGAGTGGGCACGATCTGAGCGGTCCCGCCCGCGAGCTCGATGAGCTCCGCGGTCATCTGTGCGCCCTGCTCGATGCCCTCGCCGGTCCCGGACACGCTCGGCTGGCGCAGATAAGAGAGGATCCTCTCGAGGTGGGAGTCGAAGTCGGCGTCGATGCGCGCCCGGACCCGCTCCAGATCGCCGGCCCCGCGCCCGGCCCCCTCTGTCATTTCGGAACTGTCGCGCCGCGCCGGGACGGGCACAACTACGAACAGGACGATTCGGCGATCTCGAGGTTGTACGAAACGTCAGTCGGCTGAGTCGAGCGAGCGGTAGCGGCCGCGGAACAGCACCAGAGGTGAGGTGAGCTCGGACACCTCGATGTCCTCGACTGCTCCTCGCACCAGACGCTGGTAACCGGCCTCGGTGTCGTCGACGAGCCGGCAGTAGGCACGGTCGGGGATGTCGCTTAAAACCGGGCCGTGAGGACGCTTTTCGACGCGTCGTCCCGCGAAGGGGCCGCCGGGCCGGGGGCGGAGGCCGGCGAACTCCTCGGACAGGGCCGCGTGCGTGCGATCGAGCACGTGGACGACGAACGAGCCGGTCGCGCGGATCGCGGCGTAGAGATCGGTCGTCTCCTTCATGAGCCCGAGCACGACCGGGGGCCGGCCGTCGGCGACGAGCAACGACGAGATCGTGAGGCCGGCGCGCTCCTCGCCGGCGCCGCTCGTCCATACCGTCACCGGGGCGGTCAGCCGCCCGCGCAGCCTCCGCCACGGCTCGCGCGCCTCGACCGGTGGGACGAATGGGTGCTCGTAGTGGATATTGCCGTCGGTCATCGCCCGCACGTTATCGCGCCCCTCGATCCTCACCGAATGCGAATCGCGTCACCTGATGGGAGACAGGATCCACCCTCCACGGGATCAGCCTGTGGTCAGGGGTTGCGCAGGAGGTTCTTAAACGTGAGCGCCAGCCACGGTTTGCGGCCGTAGGCGAGCATCTTTCCGGTTGCCGCGGGCTTGACGAGCCCCATCCGTCCGTAGCCGACGAGCAGGAACGCCTCCGGATCGGCGCTGATCTTGCAATCGACCGGGCCCGTGTCGAAGGCGTCGATCGTCAAAGAGCCGTCGGCGAAGCGAAAGGTCAGCGTGCCGTCGCCGCGTAGGTGGATGCGATAGGCGACGCGCGCGGTACCCGCTTGGTCGGTGAGGAAGTGCTCGGCCACGTGGCCGAGGGCGCGCAAGACAAGGATCGAGTCCTCGCGGCCGATCGCCCACGGCCGGCCCTCGGCGGTCGCCACGTCGCGCCCGTGGACCGCTGCTTCCCCGAGGGCGAGGCAC
>JALZCA010000251.1 GCA_030863285.1 Actinomycetota bacterium
GGCTAGCGACGCGGTCGAGTCGGCCGTGTCCTTCTACGACACCGAGGACCGCTCGCTCGTCTCCGAGGACGGATCGACCTTGTTGGTCCCCGTCACTTTCGAAGAGCCCGATCAGAACCTCGAGGTCTATTTCCCCGTCGTCCAGGACCTCAAGGCCTCGGCCGAGGATCTTGGTTTCGAGTCGTGGGCCTTCGGTCCGGTCACGCTCGAGCATGACTTCACCACGGTCTCCGAGGAGGACATCAGGAAGGCCGAGATGTTCGGGATGCTTATCGCCCTCATCGTTCTCGTGGTCGTGTTCGGTGCGCTCGTCGCGGGGCTGCTCCCGATCGCGATGGGCATCGGTTCGATAACCGTCGCGCTCGGCATCGTCGCTCTCGTCGGACAGGTGTTCGAGTTCTCGTTCTTCGTGACGAGCATGATCAGCATGATGGGCCTTGCCGTCGGCATCGACTACTCGCTCTTCATCGTCTCGCGCTACCGCGAGGAGAGGGCCCATGGGCGCGACAAGATGGACGCGCTCGCCGCCAGCGGTGCCACCGCTAACCGCGCGGTCTTCTTCAGCGGCATGACCGTCGTGCTCGCGCTTGTGGGCATGCTGATCGTGCCGACGACGATCTTCCGCAGCCTCGCCGCGGGGTCGATCTTCGTAGTGATCGTGGCGGTCGCGGCCTCGTTGACCTTGCTTCCCGCTCTGCTTTCCTTGCTCGGCGATCGCGTCAACAAAGGACGTATCCCGAAGCTGTTCGGACGCAAGCGCCCGGAGTCCGCGACGCCTCGTCACGGTTTCTGGGACCGGGTCACGCACGGCGTGATGCGGCGCCCGGTCGCGAGCCTCGTCGTGGGGGCGGGCATCTTGATCGCCGCGTCGCTGTCGTATTTCGACATCAACACCGGATTCGCCGGCGTGAGCACGCTGCCCAACGACATGCCTTCCAAGCAGGCCTTCACGATCCTGGCGCAGGACTTCCCCGGCGGCCTCAACTCTCCGTTCGAGATCGTCGTCGACGGTGACGCGGAGTCACCCGAGGTGCAGGCAGCGCTCGAGGACCTGCAGGCGACGCTGGCCGACGACCCGATGTTCGGTCCCTCGCGCGTCGAGGTGAACGAGGAGGGCACTCTCGCGCTCCTGTCGGCGCCGGCAAACGCCGACCCGAACTCGGATAGGGCCGTGCAACTCGTCGACGTCGTGCGCGACGAGTACATCCCGCAGGCATTCGAGGGCGTAGACGCCGAGGTGCTGCTCGGCGGCGAGACCGCGTTCTACAAAGACTTCTTCGACCTGACCGACACGTTCACGCCGATCGTGTTCGCCTTCGTGCTCGGGCTGTCGTTCATCCTGCTGATGCTCGTGTTCCGCTCGATCGTCGTGCCGATCAAGGCGATCTTGATGAACCTGTTGTCGGTCGGAGCCTCGTACGGCCTCATCGTCCTCGTGTTCCAGAAGGGAGTCGGCGCCGACCTGTTCGGCTTCCAACAGGTCGAGTCGATCGAAGCCTGGCTTCCCTTGTTCTTGTTCTCGGTGCTGTTCGGGTTGTCGATGGACTACCACGTGTTCCTTCTCTCGCGGATCAAGGAGCACTTCGATCACACGAAGGACAACGCGGGGTCCGTTGCCTACGGTTTGCGCACGACCGCCGGGCTGATCACGGGGGCCGCGCTGATCATGGTCGCGGTGTTCGCAGGTTTCGCCGCGGGTGACCTCGTGATGATGCAGCAGATGGGCTTCGGTCTTGCGGTCGCAGTGCTCATAGACGCGACGATCGTCCGATCCGTACTCGTCCCGGCGAGCATGAAGCTCCTCGGCGATCGCAACTGGTACTTCCCGAAGTGGCTCAACTGGCTGCCGGAGATCCACATCGAAGGGATCGAACCGGCTCCCGCGCAGCGCGGGGACGTTCTCCCCCCGAGCGTTCCCGCGCCAGCAGCGGGGAATGGGTCGGCGCCCGGCCGGGAGCCGGCCAAGCTGAAGGGCTAACGCCGAACGCGCATCGAGCGAATCACTGCGGGATCGAAGTAGGTAGGAGACGGCCGGCGACTACGCCGGTCGTCTGCGCGCCCGGCCTAAGCCTCGTAGCGCTCGAGTTTGCCGGCGTCGTCGGAGCTCAGCGCGACGCGCACCTCGTCCGGCGTGATCGTCTCGATGAGGTCGGCGGGGACGAAGTGCTCGGAATCGAAGAAACCGTGACGAAACGCGATCCCCGAGAAGATGTCTTTGTTCTCGTCCGCGACGACGGTCGACACCTTTCCGATCTCGGACCCGTCGTTCGCCAGGACGCTCGTGCCCTTCTCGAGCGCGGTCCACGCGATAGGTCGGTCGGAGTCGGCCATGGTGGGCGAGATACTAGCCCGCGCCGTCATCATTGAGTCATGGCCCCTTCGCTTCGGACGCCGGCGACGCGAGTCCTGCTCACTCTCGTCGTCATCGGACAGGTGGCGTGCCAGGGCTCGACCTCCCGCCCGAGCGAGGTGGGCCCGACCGGCCCCCCGGACGTCCGCACGGAAGTCATCGCCGACCATGCTCAGCAGCTCGACGAGGAGCTTGCCGACCGGCCCGCCGGTTCCCAGCTCGAGCAAGCCGCCTCGCAATACGTGCTCGGGCATCTGCAACTTGCGGGCTACTTCGTCCAGCTCGACGCGGTCCCCGTGGCCAATCTGGTCGAGTCGACGAACCTCGTGGCGCTGCCGCCGAGCGGCGAGGAGCCCGAGACCGTGGTGGCCGTCGCGTACGACGCCCAAGAGACCGACGAGGGCGGCGAGGCCGTGGGCGTCTTCCTCGAGCTCGCCCGGGCACTTTATGCCGCGCATCCCGACCACCGCGTGGAGTTCGTCGCGCTGGGGGCCGAGAACACGGCCGAGCATCTCGGCTCGCGCCGGCTGGCACAACAGCTGCGCGACGAGGAGCGTTCGCCGCGCGTGGTCACGCTCGTCGCGGTGCCTTCGGATGAGGTCGGCGTCTCCGGTCAGCTTGCAGACGAGTTCGAGACTGCCGCCGAGGACGCCGGAGTCTCACTCGGCGAACCCCCGCCTTCCGCGGCCTTCGGAGGTGTCGACGTCTTCGAACGCGCGGGCTTCGAGAGCGCGGTCGTCGGCGGAGGAACGCCTGCGGATCTGGGCGCGCTGCTGGTCGCCTTTTTGGCCCCCGACGGCAAGTAGGGTCGCGGCCATGTCGCTTCTCGAAGACATCGTCGCGTCGACCCGGGCGCGTGCAGAACGAATGAAGCGCGCCGCCGATCTCGATGCGTTGCGGCGCGCAGCGGAGGATCGACCTCCGGCGCGTTCTTTAGAGGAATCGCTGCTCGGCGAGGACGTCTCGATCATCGCCGAGATCAAGCGCACGTCGCCGTTGAAGGGCCCCCTCAATCGCGGCCTCGACGCCGCGCGGATCGCTCGGGCGTACGCCGATGGGGGTGCCGCTGCGGTATCGGTACTTACCGAACCCGAGTTCTTCGAAGGGTCGCTGGACGACCTCGAGGCGGCCGCCTCTTCGGGGCTGCCTCTGTTGCGCAAGGACTTCGTCCTCGACCCGATTCAGATCGTCGAGGGGCGAGCAGCGGGGGCCGATGCGATCCTGCTCATCGTGCGAACCCTCGGCGAAGACCTTTACGACCTCCTTGAAGAGGTGCATTGGTTCGGCATGGACGCGCTCGTCGAGGTCCACGACGAACGCGACGTCGATATCGCTCTGACGGCCCGGGCGCGCCTCATCGGCATCAACAACCGTGACCTCGAGACATTCGAGGTCGATCCCGAGAGGACTCCGAAGCTGATCGCGCGCCTCCCCGAGGACGTCATCGTGGTCGCTTTGTCGGGCGTGTCCACGCGGGGCGAGGTCGAGGCGCTCGCCGACGCCGGAGCGGCCGCCGTGTTGGTAGGGGAGAGCCTCGTGACCGCGACCGATCCCGCGGCGAAGCTCCGCGAGCTCAGGGGGGTCGCCTGAACAGCGAACCCGTTGTCGATGATCGCGGCCGCTTTGGGAGCTTCGGCGGACGCTACGTTCCCGAGGCGCTCATGGGTGCTCTCGACGAGCTCGAGCGCGCGTGGGAAGCAGCGCGCTCGGATGACGGGTTCCAGACCGACTTCGACTCCCTGCTCGCCGACGTCGTCGGGCGACCCACTCCTCTTTATCGCGCCGACAGGCTCTCCCGCGTTGCCGGCGCGACCGTCTTTCTGAAGCGCGAGGACCTAGCCCACACCGGCGCGCACAAGATCAACAACACGCTTGGTCAGGTCCTGCTAGCTCGGCGCATGGGTAAGCGTCGCGTCATCGCGGAGACCGGCGCCGGTCAGCACGGCGTCGCTACCGCGACGGCCGCTGCGTACTTCGGGCTTCCCTGCGTCGTCTACATGGGGGCCACGGACGTCGCGCGCCAGCATCTCAACGTCGTGCGGATGCGCATGCTCGGCGCAGACGTCGTCCCGGTCGAGGCGGGTAGCGCCACGTTGAAGGATGCAATCAACGAGGCGTTGCGCGATTGGGTTACGAACGTCGAAGACACCCACTACGTCATCGGATCGGTCGTCGGACCTCATCCGTATCCCGAGATCGTCGCGTCGCTCCAGTCGATCATTGGCGTCGAGGCCCGCGCTCAGATGCTCGACGCGACCGGGCGGCTTCCCGACGAGGTCGTCGCCTGCGTCGGGGGTGGATCGAACGCGGTCGGGTTGTTCCGCGCCTTCTACCGCGACGACTCGGTCGACCTCGTCGGGGTGGAGGCCGCGGGTGAAGGTCTCGAACGCAGACACGGAGCGTCGTTGACGCGCGGCGAGCCCGGGATCCTGCACGGCGCCCGCAGCCTCTTGCTGCAGGACGACGAGGGCCTCATCACCGAGGCACACTCGGTCTCCGCTGGGCTCGACTATCCGGGTGTGGGACCCGAGCACGCGTGGCTGGCAGAGTCCGGGAGCGCTCGTTACGAGACCGTCACCGACGAAGAGGCGCTCGAGGCGTTCGGCGAGATCGCGCGGACCGAGGGCATCCTCGCGGCCCTCGAACCCGCGCACGCGCTGGCTTACGTGCTTCGTTCGGGGGCCGGCCGCGACCCCGCGCGCCGAGTCGTCCTCGTCGGTCTGTCGGGGCGCGGCGACAAGGACGTTGCGACCGTAGCCGAGGCACTGGACGAGTGACGCGCCTGCTCGAACATCTCGAAGATCGGCGCGCGAACGGCCGCAAGCTGCTCGTCCCGTACCTCGTTGCCGGGATCCCAGATCGAACGACTTTCGCGCCGGCTCTCGGGGCGGTCGCAAGACACGCGGACGTCGTCGAGGTCGGGTTGCCCTACTCCGATCCCTTGATGGACGGGCCGGTGATCGCGGCGGCCGCGGAGCGCGCGATCGCGGCCGGCGTGGGTCCCGTCGAGGCCCTCGATCTCGCGGCGTCGATCGACGTGGGGCCGCGCGTGGCGATGACCTACTACAACCCGATCCACCGTGTGGGCGAGCCAGACTTCTGCGCGCGCGCCGCCGCGTGCGGCTTCTGGGGTCTGATCGTGCCGGACCTTCCCGTCGAGGAGGCGGGCGACCTGATGTCCGCCGCGGCGTCGCACGGCCTCGCGTGGATCCCCTTGGTGAGCCCCACGTCCTCGGCGGAACGGATCGAACGGATCGTCGCCGGCGCGACCGGCTTCGTCTACGCGGTCTCGACGCTCGGCGTCACCGGCACGCGCAAGGAGCTGTCGGAGCGAGCCGCGGCCGTCGTAGGGGCGTGCCGCGCGGCCACCGATCTCCCCGTGCTCGTCGGGATCGGCGTCTCGACGCCGGAGCACGCCGTCGAGGCAGCGCGCGACGCAGACGGGGTCGTAATCGGCTCGGCCGTCGTCGCTCGGGTGATCGAGCAGGGGGCCGAGGAGGCCGAGGCCTTCCTCGCGTCGGTCCGCTCCGCCCTCGACGACGCCTGACCTCTTCCCTCCCGTTCGTGTCGCATCTCGAGGCGGTACGGCCTTAGAGATACGTAGAACTTCGTAGCCGTTCTCGCTACATGTCGCCTCTCGGCGGTCGATAGAGGAGCAAGGAAGCCGAGGACCGGGAGGTTCGGATGCGACAGATTCGGATCCAAAAAGGACGTCGGCCTCGGCCGTAACGCAGTCGAGGCGCACGTGCGGGAGGGCTCGGGCTGCGGGAGGCGAGCCCTCTTGCACGTCTCAACTGCTCATTCTTGCTGCGAAATCCCTCGGGTGGCCCGCTCGTTCTTGTCACAGGTCACCGCTAGCGTGACGACATGGAGCCCTTTCGGAGGTGGAACCGCGCGCACGAGCCCTAGTGCGTTCCCGAGAGGAGTTCGAAGCGGTCCTGGGTCTCGTCCGCTTTGGGCTGAACGACTGCCAGGTGTCGCGGCTAACCGGCGTCCCGCGCGGAACGGTCCGCTACATGCGAGTGCACGGCCGAAGCGGCCCTGAAGACGCCGGCAGAACGTCCGACGACTGCCCGATATGTGGCAGGGCCCATCTCGCCGAAGAGAGATACGCCTACCTTCTGGGGCTCTACCTCGGAGATGGCTGTCTTGCGCAGCATGAGCGTGGCGTCTTCCGGTTGAGGGTCACTCTCGACGACCGTTATCCGAACATCATCGACGAATGCGCCGAAGCTATCCGCGCGGTGCGTTCAAGGTCGGGCGTCAAGGCGGGACGGTCCCGGCATTCGGGGTGCACGGTCGTCTACAGCTATTGGAAGCACTGGCCGTGCCTGTTCCCCCAGCATGGTCCAGGTCGCAAACACGAACGACAAATCCGGCTGACCCCGTGGCAAGACGAGATAGTGCGGCGGCACATAGGCTCGCTCTTAAGAGGGCTGATCCATTCGGATGGGTCGCGGGATCTCAACTGGGTCAAGGGCAAGAGCTACCCGCGCTACCAGTTCTCGAACGTCTCGTACGACATCCAAAAGATCTTCACGACCGCCTGCGAGCGTCTTGGGATCCATTGGACTCGTCCATATTGGAAGACGATCTCTGTGGCGAGGCGGCAAGATGTCGCACGGCTCGACAAGATCATTGGCCCGAAGACCTAAAGGC
>JALZCA010000008.1 GCA_030863285.1 Actinomycetota bacterium
GCCGATAGTCGTTCGCCTTTCTCTCGACGTGGGCCTCGACCGCAAGACGACCGGAGTACGCCGCGGCGAGATCGCGCTCGAACGATGACCAGGAAGTGTCCAGCGACCGATCGACCACGAAGCGCTCGAGCGCGAAGCCATCCGATGTCGAGTAGGCGTAGGCCCGAAGGACGGAGATCCTGTTGAGCGCGAACACCCCCGCGGCGCGGGCCAGCGTCCCGGGCCGGTCGCGGGCGCAGATCGTGATGACCGCCTGAGTGGCGGCAGGATCGTCGTCGCGGCGCCAGCGCACCTCACCCGAGGACGGTGCCTGCAACAACAGCCGGATCTCGTCCACCATGTCCGGTATCGGGGTCGCGTCGAGGTATGAGGGCGGAAGAGTTGCGAGGACTCCTTCCACGCGGCCGGCGAGGCTTGGTTCGTAGGCCTCGGCCTGCCGCGCCTTTTCAATCGCGCAGGTGCGAACGGGCACCCGTCCGGTCTCGAGCGCGATGAACGTCTTGCGATACAGCTCGCGCACGAGCGTCGCCTTCCAGTCGCTCCATGCCGCGGGTCCTGTTGCGCGGCCGTCTGCGACGCTCAGGATGTAGAGGTACCTCAGACGCTGCGTCGTAGCGACCGATTTTGCCGTTCGCTCGATGACGCTTCCGTCGTCGAGGTCCCGTCTCGTCGCGGTATCCGACAGGAGCAGGTGGTGGCGTACGAGGGCGGCGACATCGGCTACCTGCGGCTCCGTCATCCCCATCCGGGTGGCCGCCGCGCGCGCCTTCGCCTCGCCGGCGACGCTGTGGTCATCGCCCGACCCCTTGCCGACGTCGTGCAGGAGGGCCGCCACGTACAACGGAGCGAGGTCTCCAGACTCGGCTGCGGCTCCCGCGGCGACCTCGTCGTCTGCGATGGCGTCCGTGACCTCGCCGACGGTGAGAAAGGAGTGCGCGTCCACGGTGTAGCGGTGGTAGGGGTCGTGCTGCGCGCGCCCGCGGATCGCGTTCAGTTCCGGCAAGAGGACCGACCAGCCCGAGAGATGGTCGAGGAGCTCGAGCGACGCCGTTGCGTGCGGTGCCTGCATCAGGTCCAGGAACAGACGCAGCACGCGTGCGTCCCATCGCTCCAGCGGAGGGCGGTCGAAAGCGCTTTCGAGCGCATCGAGAGCCGGTCGCGCGATCCGGTAGCCGGTTCGGGCGTGCTCGACGAGAACCGAAAGCGCCGTGTGGACCGTCGGCTTTCTCTCCTCGAGGTGCAGCAGCCCGTCGTCGGCGCGCACCGAGGGGCCGAGTCGTCGTGCCCAACCCGACCGGCGCGGCCCTCCGAGGACCTGCTGCGCGATCGCGTCCCGCGCGCGCGACGAGTCGTATTCGATGACCCGCGCGGCGGTATGAACTCGCGCAATGAGGTCGTCGACTGCATCCTCGTGGGTCATGCCTAGTCGGTCCGCGACGCGCGCTTGCAGATCCAGCCGCAGACGATCTTGCTTTCGGCGCGACTCAGCGTGCAGAGCCTCGCGCACGACGAGCATCAGTTCGGCTGCACCGACGAGCTCGTCTCCGTACGGCGGGGCCGCGACTATCGTTCGCAACCAATCCAGCGCGTGGACGTCGCGTAACCCGCCGAGGTCGTTCTTGACGTCGGGAGCCAGTACCCATCCCGCTCGATCGACGCGACGGTGCCGCTCGGCAGTCGCTTCGACGATGCGACGGATCAGGCGCCGGTTGTCTTTGCGCAGCCATCGCGCGCGACGATCCAACAGTTCCGCAAATACGTCTTCGTCGCCTGCAACGAGCCGAGCCGTCAGCAACGACGTCGCGGCGTCGAGTTCGCGGACACCTCGCTCGACGGCTGCAGCCGCGTCCATGACCCCGTGACCTACCTGGAACCCCGCGTCCCACAAGGGGTAGAGAATCCGCGCGACGTCGAGGCGCGCGGTGTCGGCGGGTCCGCGCGTCACTACGAGCAGGTCGACGTCGGAGTGGCGGTTGAGCTCGCCCCGGCCGTAACCGCCGACCGCCACCACCGACGTCGCCGGCATGTCGTCGGCGCTCGACTCGGTAACTCGCGCCAGCACGTCGTCGACGATCCGCGCTCGTATGCGCGCCGCGGCCCCCCCGTCGCTCAGCGAGACGACCGAGGGGGCCCGAGCCTGTCGGAGCTCGTCGACGACCTCAGATCGCGTCGCGACCTCTTTCGTCGGTGCGGATGCGGATGACTTGCTCGGCGGGAACGATCCACACCTTTCCGTCGCCGATCGAATCCGTGCGAGCAGCCGTCGTGATGGCCTTGACGACTTCGTCGACCTGATCGTTGTCGACCGCGATCTCGATGCGCACCTTCGGGATGAGGTCGACGCGGTACTCGGCTCCTCGGTAGACCTCCGTGTGGCCGCGCTGTCGCCCGTAGCCGCGCACGTCGGTGACGGTCATCCCTTCGACACCTACGTCCTGCACGGCTTCCTTCACCTCGTCGAGCTTGAACGGTTTGATGATGGCTACGACGACTTTCATCTATGCCTCACCTCCCTGTGGGATCCGAACCGGGCTGCCGGCGTGTGCCGTCGCCGGAGGCGCGGCGGTGGGCGCGGTGGGCGCGCCTCCTCCCTCCGTCAGCGCGTAACCGGCTTCGGAATGTTGCGAGAGGTCGACGCCGCTGATCTCGTCGGACTCCGACACGCGCAGCCCAACGGTTGCCTGCACGATCTTCAAGATCGCGAACGTGACGGCAAACGAGAACAGCACCGTCGCCCCGACGGCAACCAGCTGCTTGCCGATCAATGCCAGGCCGCCGCCCGCGAGTAAACCGTCGGCGCCTGCTGGGTTGATCGCGCTGTCCGCGAACAGGCCGGTCAGCAAGGCACCCAAAAGGCCGCCCACGAGGTGCACCCCGACGACGTCGAGCGAATCGTCGTACCCCAGTTTGAACTTGAGTCGGACCGCATACGCGCAAACGACTCCGGCGACCAGACCGATCGCAATCGCGGACAGAGGCGATACGAAGCCTGCCGCCGGAGTGATCGCGACGAGTCCTGCGACGGCTCCCGAAGCCGCTCCGAGCGTCGTGGACTTGCGTTCTTTCTTCGCCTCGACCAGGGCCCATCCGCACGCTCCCGCAGCGGCGCCGACGTTCGTCACCAGGAACGCAGAGGCGGCAAGTCCATTGGCACCTAGGGCGCTGCCCGCGTTGAACCCAAACCAGCCGAACCAGAGGATGCCGGTTCCGAGGATCGTGAGCGTGAGGTTGTGAGGGACGAACGCCTCCTTGCCAAAGCCCTTTCGCTTACCGATCACGAGGACCGCCGCGAGGGCCGCAACGCCGGCGTTGATGTGGACGACGGTCCCGCCGGCGAAGTCGAGCGCCCCGAGCTCGCGGATCCATCCGCCGGGCGCCCACACCCAGTGGGCCAGCGGTGCGTAGACGAAGATGAGCCATGCCGCGGTGAACGCGACGTAGCCGGAGAACCTCATGCGTTCCGCGAACGCTCCCGTGATCAGGGCCGGAGTGATGATGGCGAACATCAGTTGGAAGGTTGCGAACGCCATGTGCGGGATCGTTGCGGCGAGGTCGCCGTTCGGTTGTTGACCGACGTTTGCGAAGCCGAGGAAGTCGAACCCGCCGATGAGGCCGCCCTGAGTCGGTCCGAACGCGAGCGTGTAGCCGATGACTACCCACAGGATCGAGACGAGCCCCAACGCGAAGAAGCTCTGCATCACGGTGCCGAGGACGTTCTTCGCCCTCACCATCCCCCCGTAGAAGAGCGCAAGCCCCGGCGTCATGAACATCACCAGGGCTGCCGAGACGAGGACGAACGCGGTATCGCCGGTGTTCATAAGCGGCTCCTTCTTGCTCTCGCGATCGTCTCGACGATCGCTGTCTCTTTCTCGTGTCCGGCGGGATGACCCCGCACATGTGTCTCGCCGCGACGTCGTTGTTTCGGCTTGACGAGAAGGTTCCGCAGAAGGTGTTACGGAGACGTTTCGTGGCCGTTTCCCGGCCGTAACGTTTCGGATTCCCTGCGGCCGGCCGGGCCAGAGTGCTGGTCACGGCCCGCGTCCTCGATCTCCAACGCTGGCGCACTCAAGTCGAAGAAATGAGGTCGCCCGGCGACGCACGCTCAACAACGAGGCTACAAACGAGCGGCGGCAGCCTCGTCGAGGAGGAACGTGACGTCGGGATGGCCCGCCAGCACGCGGGCCGGGCAGTCCGTGAGGGGGCCGGAACCGTTCACGACGCGAGTGACTGCGTCCGCCTTGCCCTCGCCCGAGACCAGCAGGATCACTCGCTTAGCGCTCAGCACCGCGGGCGGCGTGAGGGTCAGGCCCTTCATCCCGTCGGGGCGGTCGACTGCAAGACAAAGAGCGTCCTTCTCGTCGAGCGCGGGCGATCCCGGGAACATGGCACAGACGTGACAGTCGGCTCCCATGCCGACGAGCAAGAGATCGAGACCGTCGTGGACCAATCCTCGGATCTCATCCGAGTACGCCTCGGCGGCCGAGGGTGGGTCGTCCTCGCCTCGCATGCGGTGGATCGTCGCGCCGTCGAGCGCAGGGCCGAGCGTTCTCAACGCCATCGCATAGTTGGACGCGTCGGCGTCCGGCGGGACGCAACGCTCGTCGGAGAACAACACGTCTTTACTGCCAAGGGTCATGCCCGTATCGGGGAAAGCCCGGTAGATCTTCTCGGCAGTCGTTCCTCCGGTTAGGACCACCGACTCGGCACCGGGCAGGTCGGCCGCTATGCGCGCGGCCGCCTTCTGCGCGAAGAAGCCGTTCGGGAAGACCTCGGTGCGGAAGCTCACATCCACACCCGGTCGAGCCAAGCAGCGATCTGCCGCGACACCTCGTTGGGCGGGAAACGCAACTGGAAGAACGAGTTGGCCTGAATGAGCTGGGCGTTGGGAAGCTCGCGCTCGAGCGCGGCCGCGTCGGAAAAGGGATGCAATAGATCGCGCTCGTGTCCGATGATCAAGGTCTCCTGTTCGAACTTCTCGCGATCGGACGGATGCGGTGCGAGGCGGCCGGTGAGCAGACCGTGAAGGACCGCGGCCGACGGAATTGGGTCGCGCGAGAAGACGTCGAGGACGACGTCCGCGTATAGCCCGAAGCCGCGCGGGATCCTGCGCATCGCTCGTCCGAGCCGCTCGAACGTCTTCTCCGCTTGCGCATACGAGATGACCAGCGGCAGGAACAACACTCCCGCGGCGGGGGCGGCCCGCTCCAAGACAGGCATCTCAATGAACATCGCGCGTACGCGCTCGGGGGCGCGCGCCGCGACCTCGAGCGTTACGTTCGCGCCGAGCGACGTCCCTCCGATGACGGCCTCGTTCAGGTCGAGGTGATCTAGAAGCGCATTCACCTGCGCGCCGAACTGTTCCATCGAGTAGTGACGGGAGTGGTCGGGTTTGTCGCTTTCGCCGTGGCCCAGGAGGTCGATCAGGATGACGTTGTTCCCCCGGTCGACGAGGTAGTCCGCAAACGGGTAGTGGTGCTTGCGCGGTAGGAGGAGCCCGTGTACGAGGAGGAACGGTCTCTTGTACGCGCCCTTGCGTCGTCCCCGCTCCTCGTACGCGATCCTGAAACCGTCGAAGTCGAAGTACATGGGCCGCTACTTTACCCAGCGCTCTGGTTGGAACGAGGAACTCCTCGCCCGTAGAAGGCTGCGCGGTGCCCGAAACGAAGTGTCAGGCGTTGTCTTCGGCGATCTCCACCAGCTCGCGCTTTACGACCTTGCCGGTCGAGGTGCGTGGCAGCTCTTTGATGATCTCGACGCGCTTTGGGACCTTGTACGAAGCCAGCTCCTTCTTACACGTCTCTTTCACCTTGGCGGGCGTCACCGAACCGACGACGAACGCGGCCAACACCTCGCCGTACTCCTCGTCGGGAACGCCCATCACCGTCACCTCGTCGACGCCGGGGATCCCCTCGATGACCTGTTCGATCTCGATGGGATAGATGTTCTCGCCGCCGACGACGACCATGTCGTCGGCACGGCCCTCGATGTACAGGTAGCCGTCGGGGTCGAGGTGTCCGAGGTCGCCGATCGACATGTAGCCGTCGCGCTCGTCTTTCGCGTCGCCGGAGGTGTATCCCTCGAACAAGACCTCGCTCTTGACGTAGATCTCGCCCGTCTCGCCTGCGTCGAGCCGGTCGCCTTCTTTGTCGAAGATCGCGACGTCGATTCCGGGCACCGGTTTGCCAACGCTGTTCGGGTGTGACTCGATGTCCTCGGGTCGCGCGATGGCTACCCAGCCGGCTTCGGTGGACCCGTAGAGGTCGTAGAGCGTCTTGCCGAAGGTCTCGAACGCGGCCCTGCGGAGTTCCGCGCCCATGGCCGAGCCGCTCGCCATGACGATCCTGAGACTCGACACGTCGTATCTCTTCTTCACATCGTCGTCGAGCGAAACGATCCGCTTGATCATCACGGGCACGAACGATGCAGCCGTCGCTTGGTGAGCTTCGATCAACGCGAGCGATTGCTCCGGGTCGAACTTCTCCGGCAGGACCATCGTGGCGCCGAGAGCGGTGGCGAAGGTGAATGTGGCCAATCCGAAGGAATGGAACAGGGGGGCGGGACAGAACACGATGTCGCTGCGGTGGTAGGGGACGACGCTCAGAAGGTTCGAGAGCGCGCCGAGCCCGGCCGCCGAGGCATTGCGCGCGGCCCCCTTGGGCGTCCCGGTGGTCCCCGAGGTGTGGATGACGACCTTGGCGCTTCCCGGATTGCGGGTGAACGGCGCCGGCGGGCGCTGTGGTTTGTCGCTGAGCCACTCCTCGTAGTCGATCGAACCTTCGATTGCTTTGCGCTCGTCACCGACGAACACCAGGGGCACGTCCTCGGGCACGCACTCCTTCACCTGGTCGGCGTGAGCGGTGTCGTACACCACGATCCCCGGATCCGAAGCGGCCATCGTCGCCTTTAGCTCTTTGGGTTTCGCCCAGGTGTTAAGAGGACACGCCACGATGCCGTACTTCTGAGCACCCAAGGCGACCTCGATGCACTCCCGCCCGTTGCGCAGCAGCGTTGCGACGCGATCGTTTCCTCGTAGTCCCGAGTTCCACAGCGCGTGCGCGGCCTGGTTTGCGCGGTTGTCGAGCTCGCGCCAGGAGATGCTTCCGTTGCGATCGTGGATCGCGGTCTTCGTCCCGAATGCCTGTGAGTTCATCTGCGTGACGACGCCCAACGAAGGACCGCGTCCGATCAACCAGGGAAGTGCCCCTGCGAGCGCTATCGAGGAAGACGGGTGCAGGGCCCCGGCCTTGGCCAATGCCCTCACCGTGCGCGGGCGCGCGAAGTCGACCACCTGCTTGAGCCCGTCTCGTGCGCTTGACATCAGCCGGTTCGCTCCTTTCTGCGGTTCTTCTGGAAGGCTTTCAGCGCGGGGTG
The DNA here is from genome assembly GCA_030863285.1 of Actinomycetota bacterium. Next base: position 7,372 of record JALZCA010000008.1, read on the forward strand.
CTCGGAGTGTTGCTCGAGAAGCCGCAACGTTCCTTCGCGAGCCCCCTCGACGACCTTCGTTCTGTCGTAATGACGCATGGAGTTCGTTCCATGGACCTTTAGATCGGTGAGCCACGGCCGGATGACAAGAACGTCGATGCCCTTGTTGCGCGCTCCCACTACCTCGCGCCGCAACGACCGCGCGAACAACGCGCGCAGCACCATTGGTGGGAAGAGCTTTAGGTCGGTGCGGGATAGCCCTTCGTCGCGCCGGTAGCCCAACGGCGCAACGCAGATGATCGCGTCACAACCCGCGTCGACCGCAAGGTCCAGCGAGGTAGCACTCTTGACGCCGCCGTCGACGTACTGACGTTCGCCGATCTTCACGGGTGGGAAGACTCCGGGTATCGCAGTGGACGCGAGCACGGCTTCGGGAAGCCGGGCCTCGGGCGCGAAGGGATGGCCGAACGCAACGCGCTCGCCGCTGTAGAGGTCCGCCGCGCAGATGTAGACGTCTTTCTTCGGCCACCGGGCGGGGAGGTCATCGGTGAGACGCTTGCGCGTTCCCTCGGTCGAGTACAACCCGGCGGGGAATGCGTGGCGCAGGACGGCCCCCGGGATGCGCCCTCCGGCCTTGGCCCAGATGCCGCGTGACGACGCGGCGGCAAAGACCCCACCGATCGCGCGCCGCACGCGCTCCGGCCGATCCGCCCACATCGGCGTGAAGATCTCGCGCACCTGGGCCTTCTGGTCTTCCTCGGTCTTCTCGGCTTTCGGGTGGCGTCCGTGCGCGTAGTCGTGGAAGTCTGCGGCCGTCCAACCGCTACGGAGGTACGCGCCGAGAACCGCGCCTGCGCTCGTCCCCACGATGAGATCGGCCTTCGTCGGGTCGGCGCCCAGCTCGTCGAGCGCCTTGAGCGCGCCCGCGTGATACCCCATTCCGATGAGGCCGCCGCCTCCCAGAACCAGCCCAATCTTCATGCCCGCAGCCTAATCGGGGATGGAGCGACGACGCTAAGGCGTCCGGTCCTCGACGGCGTTCACAATGAGGACATGCCGAATCGACGAGCGGCCGTTGCGATGAGCGGCGACGAGACCTCCGAGTTCCTTCGTAACTCGAAGACGGGTGTGCTGACGACGCTAGGCCGCGATGGCTGGCCGCACTCCGTAGCCATGTGGTTCGTCGTCTCCGATGACGATCACCTCCGCATGTGGACCTATCGCAAGAGCCAGAAGGTCAAGAACATCGTCCGCGACCCGCGCGTCGCGTTTCTGACCGAGACGGGAACCGCCTACGGGGAGTTGCGCGGCGTGCTCGTTCGCGGCGAGATGAGGATCCTCGAAGACCTCGAGGAGGTCCGCGGAATCGGCATCGCGTTGAACGACCGCTATGTCGTTCCTTCGAAGCCGGACGCGGCCGAAGACCCTTCTATCCTCGAGGAGATCCACCGACAGGCGAGGAAGCGGGTTGGGCTCGAGCTCCCCCTCTCTCGGGTTACGTC
>JALZCA010000015.1 GCA_030863285.1 Actinomycetota bacterium
CTCCTTGCGCTGACGTTGCAGCCTGCCGCGAACGCGGCCGCCAACAAGTCGGACAACGTCAAGGTCGTCGCCGAGATCAAGTACTGGGGCGGCTCGCACCTGACCTTCGACGGCGGCTACGCGTACGCAGCCGAGTGGAACGGGCGCGGCGAGCGGCCCAAAGAAGGCGGTGTCCACATCATGGACATCAGCGGCAAGCCCCGCGAGGTCGGGTTCTTCAAGTGTTCCTCCGATGACACAGACGTCGCGGTCGTGAAGTCGGGAGTCCTCGCCGTCGGCCACCACGCCGCCGCGTGCAACCCGCTCGAGCCGGGCAAGAGTGAAGACGACGCCGGTCTCTTCCTGCTCGATGTGAGCAACGCCTCGAAGCCGAAGATGCTGGGTTCGCTAAACCTGCCGCGCGACGTCGAGGGTGCGGACCGAAGCGGGCGTCAGAACCATTCGATCTCGAAGTACCCGGGCAAGCCGATCATCTACACGAACTCGGGTGGCCTTCCGTCGAACGGCCAGATGATCACCCACATGATCGACGTCTCCAACCCGAAGAAGCCGAGGATCGCGGCCGACTTCCGGGCCGATGCCCCGTCGACGGGTTGTCACGACTTCTCCTTCCACTTCGACAAGCGCGGGAAGTTCGGCTTCTGCTCCGGACTGGGCGGGACTTCGATCTGGGACGTTTCCGATCCGCTGAAGCCGCACGTCATCGGTCACATCGTCAACCCGCTGATCCAGTTCTCCCACTACGCGGTTGCGAGTGAGGACGGAAAGATCCTTGCGATCAACGACGAGAACATCACGGCGAACGACTGCGTCGAGCAGGAGACGCCGACCGGAGCCATGTGGTTCTACGACATCTCCGACATCGAGAACCCGCAGTTCCTCTCGTACCACTCGCCGCGTCGTGGAGGCGCACCGGTCGGCTCGTTCGAGTCCCCGAACGGAACGTGCACGTCGCACGACTTCAACTGGGCGGACAACCGCCGCGTCGTCGTTCCCTGGTACACCGGTGGCTTCAGCGTCATCGACGTGAAGGACCCGTCGGCGCCTAAGGAATACGCCTACTACCAGCCCGAGGGCGGCAGCATGTGGTCCGCGCACTACTACAAGGGCCGCATCTACACGAACGATCAGCTGCTCGGCTTCGGAGCCTTCGAGGTAAAGGGCCTCTAGGCGATGCGCAAAACGCTCTCGATCCTGGCAGCCCTCGGTCTCGCCACCGCGGCCTTGGTAACGCCTGCCGCCGGCGGGCCCACGACCGGTGGGCTCGCGACCGACAACGTCGAGCACGTCAAGCACATACCGATCGCGCAGAATGGCGTCGGAGGACGGCTGATCGGCAAGTACTTCTACATGAACGACCAGAACAAGGTCATGGTCTACGACGTCTCCGATCCCATCAATCCCGAGATGATCGGTTTCGTGCCGATGCCGCAAGAATGGCAGTTCTCTCGCGAGGACATCGACGGCAACGGCGAGATCCTCGTCGTGCCCAACACGGTCAGCGGGCAGAACGACGGCAACGTCCAGACGCAGTCCGCGGCGAACGCGGTCTACGTCATCGACGTCGAGGACAAGACGAACCCGACGATCATTGGCAAGCTCCCGGGAGCGGCGCAGCACACAGTGTCGTGCATCCTCGACTGCAAGTGGGCGTACGGCTCGAGCGGCAACATCATCGACCTACGCAATCCCGCCAAGCCGAAGCTTGCCAAGGAGAAATGGGGCGACGGCATGCCGGCCGGCAACAGCGGCCACGACGTGGAGGAGGTCGCGCCCGGCCTCATCATGACCGCGACCCAGCCGATGATGCTGCTCGACGCGCGCAAGGACCCCACGAAGCCCAAGCTGCTCGCGGTGTCCCAGATGGACGACGACTACATGCACCAGGCGCGCTGGCCGCGCACCATGAAGGACCGGTTCCTGCTCGCGGCATCCGAGACCACGATGAACGGTCGCTGCAGCGAGAACTCGGGTTCGTTCCAGACGTGGGACGCGACCACGTGGAAGAAGGACAAGACCTTCCGGCCGATCGACAGGTTCATCCCGACGAACGGGATCATCGTCGACGGCGAGCCCGTGGCCCAGCGCAACTGCACCGCGCACTGGATCGAGGAGCACCCGGACTTCAAGAACGGTGGTTACGTGGCGGCCGGGTTCTACGACCATGGGACGCGGTTCTTCGAGGTGACCTCGAAGGGCAAGATCAAAGAGGCCGGTTACTTCATGGCCTATGCGGGCCAGGCGAGCGCCGCCTACTGGATCACGGACAAGATCGTGTACACCGTCGACTACAACCGCGGCCTCGACATCCTTCGCTTCACTCCGCCGAAGGGATAGTCATTGCCGGTGAAGCTCGCGAGGGTCGCGGTCGCGTTACTGGTCATCACGGCCCTTTCGGCGCCGGTCGCCGTCGCGGCGATGCCGGCCCCGGGCGTTGTCCCTTCATACTGCCTGCGCAACGAGGGCGGTTATCGGTGTCTGGTCGGGCCGTTCGAGGTCGGCGCAGGCGAGATGCACGAGATCATGACGGGCGTCGCCGCCCCCTCGGAAACGGGCTACATCACGTGGGGGCAAGCGAGGCTGGTCGATGGCGACGGCAAGCCGGTGTCGCATCACGCCGTTCACCTGCACCACGCAGTGTGGCTGAACCCGTACGAGGACGACATGACGTGCGACTCGTACGACAACGGTTCGTTCCCCGGCTTCGAGCGCTTCTTCGCGACGGGTAAGGAAGCCACGAAACTGGCGCTCCCAGGAGGCTACGGCTACCTGTGGGACCCGCGAGCAAGCAACTCACTGACGCAATCGGCACCGTGGTGGGCGTTCACCGCGCACCTCGACGGCATGCATGGAAGTTCGGACGTCTACGTCCAGTTCGATATGGGTTTCGTGCCGGCATCCGAAGCCGGCGACATGACCAACATCGAACCGGTGTGGCTCGACGTGCGGAACTGCAGCTCCGACCCGGTCTACGACGTGCCCAAACGGCAGGGTCTGCACAAGGAACGCTGGACCTACAGGATGCTGACGGGAGGCCGCTTCGTCGCGCTCGCCGGCCATCTCCATGACGGGGGGCTTCGCCTGAAGCTCGACAACGTCACCGCCGACGATCACGT
>JALZCA010000029.1 GCA_030863285.1 Actinomycetota bacterium
CTAAGGTGGGCGGCATGCCGACAGTCACGCTCATCCCGGGAGACGGCATCGGTCCGGAGGTCTCGGCGGCGACGCGCAAGGTGGTCGACGCGCTCGGCGCCGGCATCGATTGGGAGATCCACCAAGCGGGCATGGCCGCCATCGAGACGCACGGGGTGCCTCTGCCCCCCCACGTCCTCGACTCGATCAGGACGAACAAAGTCGCCCTGAAGGGACCCGTGACCACGCCGGTGGGGACCGGATTCCGTTCGATCAACGTCGCCCTGCGTCAAGAGCTCGACCTCTACGCGAGCGTCAGGCCGTGCAGGCTGTTCCCGGGAGTGCCGTCTCGCTTCAACGAGATCGACATCGTTGTCGTGCGCGAGAACACCGAGGACCTCTACGAGGGCATCGAGTTCGAGCAGGGCACGAACGAGTTGAACAAGCTGCGCGGCCATCTGAAGTACATGCACAACTACCCCCTCGCCGAGGACGCCGGCGTTTCGATCAAGCCGATATCCGTCAGCGCCACCAAGGCGATAGTCGAGTACGCGTTCGCCTACGCGAAGAAGAACCGCCGCCGGAAGGTCACCCTCGGGCACAAGGCGAACATCATGAAGTTCTCGGACGGTGTCTGGCTCGAGACCGGTGAGCGCATCTCGGATGAGTATCGGGACGTCGGGTTCGAAGCCGTGCAGGTGGACGAGTTGGCGATGTGGCTCGCATGGCACCCCGAGGACTTCGACGTAATCGTCCTGCCCAACCTCTACGGCGACATCATCTCCGACCTCTGCGCCGGTCTCATCGGCGGCCTGGGAATGGCCCCGGGCATGAACCTCGGCAAGGACTACGCTGTCTTCGAGCCGACGCACGGTTCGGCTCCGGACATCGCCGGGCGCGGGCTTGCGAACCCGATCGCAATGATCTTGTCGGCCGCAGCCTTGCTGCGACACCTGGGAGACGAAACGAAGGCGAGCGCGGTCGAGGGGGCCGTGGCGAGGGTGACGGCGGAGGGCCGAACGAGGACGGCGGACCTGCGGCCCGAGGACGAGCCCGCAACTACAGATGCGGTCGCCGACGCGATCATCGCCGCCCTCTAACGCTCTCGGAAGGCCGGTTGGCCCGACGCGCTAACCTTCGGTACGAACAAGGCGGGTTCTTGCATGCACCACTGCGTGCTTCCGATACGACAGAGGAGGTTCGATGGTCGACGCTGGAGCGACCGCAGTCGATAGCACGACACGAGCCGAGACGCTCGGCGAGGCGTCCATGGTCCGCAGGCTTTCGGCGGAGTTCCTCGGGACTCTGCTGCTCGTGGCCGTGGGAACCGGGGCGGCAACGGTGCTGGCGCTGGGACCCGCCGAGAGGATCGACGAGCTCGCGCGCGGCGACGCGCTACAGGACGTGCCCGCGCAGCAAACTACTTTCAACCAGATCTTTGCCAACAGCCTCGGCGACATCCTTCCGGTCGCGATGGCGTTTGCCATCGCATTGGCCGTGCTCGTCTACGCGCTCGGAGGTGTCTCGGGAGGCCACTTCAACCCCGCAGTCACCTTCGCTTTGGCGTCGGTGCGCCGCTTCCGCTGGGTGGAGGTCCCGATGTACTGGATCGCCCAGATAGCCGGTGGTATCGCCGGAGCGTTCGTCGTGTACGGCATTTACGGTGATCGGGCCGCGGCCGTCACCACCTCGGTTCCGGGAGTGGATCCCGCCACCGGGCAGCCGACCGGTCAGTCGACGGACGTCGTCACGAACATCTGGTTCGGCGCCACGCGCGTGGCCGAGAACGTCGAGATCTGGCAGGCCCTGCTGGCCGAGGCGCTCATCACCTTCATCCTCGTGACCGCGATCATGGCCATCGCGGTCGACCCGCGCGCCCCGAAGGGGTGGTCCGGCCTCATCATCGGCCTTGCGCTTGCCGGAGGCATCCTGGTGACCGCGCAGGCCACGGGCGGATCGGCGAACTTCGCCCGAAGCCTCGGCCCGTTCGTCGCGTCCCTCGTCTACGACGTGAGCGACATCCCGTGGGGTGATCTCGTCGTGTACGCCGCCGGGCCTCTAATCGGCGCGGTAGCCGCTGCGTTCATATACGAAGGCATCACGGGACTGGAACGGGTCTCGCCCGCTCCGAGCCCGGGCGCGGCGACTCCGGAGCCCGAGGCGCTCCTTGACGAAGTCGACGAGCCGGGAGGCGGCGTGAGCGAGAGCCCGGCAACCACCAAGAAGACTCCCCCGCCTTCCGTTTAAGCGGGGCAACACTGCGGGACTAGTCATTCCGGGTCATACCCGGCACGCGGGGTAAATGACCTATTTGGGCTATTACGTCGCGGTCGTTATTAGCCCATCATGGCTATATGGCCCTGGGAGAAAACGGCTCGCTCGCTGCCGCGCACGCATCGGACGACGACCCCATACGCGTGGTGCTGGTCGACGACACCGAGGAGATCAGGCGCCTTCTGCGCATAGCCCTCGAGCTGGACGGGCGCTTCCGGGTGATCGACGAAGCCGGCGACGGAGCGAGCGCGGTCAAGCTGGTCGGCGAGAAGCAGCCCGACGCGGTGGTGTTGGACCTCGCCATGCCGATCATGGACGGCCTTCAGGCGATACCCGAGATCCGCGAACGGGCGCCGGGTGCAAAGATCCTCGTCCTCTCGGGCTTCGGGGCCCGCCAGATGTCGAACGAAGCGATGTCGCGCGGCGCAGACGCCTACGTCGAGAAGGGCGGAGACCTCAACGACCTGGCGACGAAGATCATCTCGCTCGTCGAGACCTAGTCGCTCGGCGTTGTCTTGGGCCAGCACCAGACCCGCTGGGAGGCCGAGACGTCCCCGGCCCCCGCGGTCCAGGTCAGGCTCTCCTACTAAGCAGACTGCTCGATCTGCGACAAGAACGTCTTGCTGAACGCCTCGAGGTCGTCCGGCTTGCGCGAGGTGATCAGGTTGCCGTCCTCTACGACCTCCTGATCGACCCAGTTGGCCCCGGCGTTGACGAGGTCGGTCTTGATCGAGGGCCACGACGTCACCGTCTTACCCCTTGCGATGTCCGCCTCCGCAAGCAGCCAACCGGCGTGGCAGATCGCGGCAACCGGCTTGCGCCCCTCGAACATCGTCCGGACGAACGACACCATCTTGTCGTTTGTGCGAATGAGGTCGGGTGAGTAACCGCCCGGGATGACGACGCCGTCGAACTGCTCCGCGGAGACCTCGTCGATCGCCGCGTCGGTAGTGATCTTCTCCTTGCCCTTCTTGCCTTCGAGTTGCTTGCCCTTCTCGAGGCCGACGATGGTCGCCTCGTGACCGGCCTCGCGGGCCCGGTCGTAGGGAAAGCGGAACTCCGAGTCTTCGAACATGTTGTCCACCACGAATGCAATCTTGGCCATGTGAAGGCTTCACCTCCGTAACGGTTGGGTTTTCGCGACCGGCTGACTTTCTCGGTTTTACTTACCCACTATGTCGCCCGTGACAACAATCGCCTTTCCGGTGGAGCTACCCGTGACCAGGCGCGGGCAACATTGGTACGGGCGGGCCGGCGACAAGGAGCTTCGTCTCAGCAATCTGGACAAGGTCTTCTGGCCGCAGGAGGGCTATACCAAGGGCGACCTGCTCACCTATTACTTCAATATCTCGCCGGTGATGCTTCCCCACCTCGTCGATCGTCCTCTGACGCTCAAGAGGATGCCGAACGGCGTAGACGGCGCCTTCTTCTACGAGAAGAACGCTCCCTCGCATCGACCGGAGTGGATGCCCACGTTGCCGGTGTTGTCCGACGGTGGCACGAAGACCATCAACTTCCTCGCCGTGCGAGACGTCGCCGACATGCTGTGGGTCGCGAACCTCGGCTGCATCGAGTTCCATCCCCTTCATGCGCGCGGAGAAGACCAATCGAAGCCGTCGTACGCGTTCTTCGATCTCGATCCGTTCGAACCGGCGACGTGGGACGAGGTCATGCACGTAGCGCAACTGATCAAGGTGGTCCTCGATCGTTTCGGCATCGCCAGTTACCCGAAGACGTCGGGAGCAACCGGCATGCAGATCATGATCCCGCTCACTCAGGAGCAGACCTACGACGAGGTCCGCGGCTTCGTCGGAACGATCTCGGATCTCGTACATGAGGCGGACCCAACGACGACGACGCTCGAGTGGGAGGTGTCAAAACGCAGCGGCAAGGTGTTCCTCGACGTGAACATGAACCGAGAGGGGGCAAACATCGCTGCCGCGTACAGCGTGCGTCCCGAGCCCGGCGCAACCGTGTCCACCCCTTTCGGATGGGACGAGGCGGAAGACATCAGGCCCGAGTACTTCACGATCGAAACGATCTGGGATCGAGTTGCTTCCGTCGACGACCCTTTCCTGCCGGTTGCCGAGGGTCCTCGGTTCTCTCTTGCCCCGGCGATAAAGGACCTGGGCGCCCAGCCGCGCAAGGCGCGGGAGTTCAAACGATGACCCTGTTCGTCGGCACCTCCGGGTGGGCCTACAGGGAATGGAAGCCCGATTTCTACCCGGCCGAGTTGCCTCAGGCGCGGTTCCTCGCGCACTACGGACGGCAACTGAGCGCGTGCGAGATCAATGCGACCTTCTACAGGCTCCAGAGCGAGTCGACCTTCACGAAGTGGGCGACCGCCGTCCCCGACGACTTCCGTTACTCGATCAAGGCAC
>JALZCA010000040.1 GCA_030863285.1 Actinomycetota bacterium
GGCGAAGACGCTCGAGCGCAAGCTCGACGAGGCGGTCCTGTCGCGCCAGCTCGAGAAGAGGCTCTCCTAGAAAGAGATCCTCGAGCGTTATCTCAACACCGTCTACTTCGGCAGCGGCGCCTACGGCATCCAGGCGGCCGCCCGGACGTTCTTTCGCAAGCCCGCCAGCAAGTTGACCCTCGGCGAGGGGGCGCTTCTCGCCGGCCTCATTCGCTCCCCGGACACCTACAACCCCTACACGAACGAGGACGCGGCCCTCGAGCGACGCAACCTCGTGCTCGACAAGATGGTCGAGTTGGGCTGGGCGAGCGAGGCCGGTGCGACCGCGGCGGCGGCCAAGGGTCTCGGCGTCAAGCCTCGCCTAGATGAGAAGGAATATCCCGCGCCTTACTTCATCGACTACGTCCAGCGCCTGATCAAGTTCGATGAGCGCTTCAAGGCGATCGGCGACAACCCGAAGGAACGCGAGCGCGCGCTATTTACCGGAGGCCTGCGGATCCACACGACTGTCGACCTGGACACGCAGGCCGCTGCCGATGCCGCGCTCAACGCCAGTCTCGATCCCGACTGCGCGAAGTGGGTTCTCGATCAACCCGAGGCGGGACGGCCCGTTTGCTATGGACCCCACGGCTCGCTCGTCGCGATCGAGCCGGACACCGGCGAGGTCAAAGCGATGGCCGGAGGCTTCGACTTCTTTGCGTCGGAGAAAGAAGACCCGTTCGCCAAGCTCAACCTGGCCATCCAGCACGAGCCGGGGCTAGGACGCGTTCAGGACTGTGGCGCGACGAAGTTCGAGAACCGCGCTCCGGGTTGTGGGCGGCAGGCGGGTTCGGCGTACAAGCCGTTTGCTCTCGTTGCCGCGCTCGAAGACGGGATCCCACTATCGAAGACGTATACGGCAGAGGACTGCATGGTCTTTCCCTCGTACGACAACTGGAACGTGTGCAACTACGAAGAGGCCGAGTACGGCGAGAAGACGGTCCTCGAGGCGACTGCGTCATCGATCAATACCGTCTACGCGCAGCTGGCAATAGACGCCGGGTTTGAAGACGTTGTGGACACCGCGATGGAGATGGGCATAACCATCGAACAGGACCCCTTCGCCTCGTCGGTGCTGGGGACGAACTCCGTCAACCCTCTCAACATGACGTCCGCATACGGAACGCTGGCGGCCGAGGGGATGCACACGCCGCCCGTCGCGATCACGAGCATCACCGACGCACGGGGACGCGTCCTGTACGAGGACAAGACCAAATCCGAGCAAGTCATCCCCGCGTCCGTCGCATACGTCGCCACCACAGCTCTAGAGAGCGTCATCACGAGCGGGACCGGGACCAACTTCGGTCAGATCGGCCGCCCGGCTGCGGGGAAGACCGGAACGGCGCAGGACTACCGAGATGCATGGTTCGCCGGGTACACGCCCGAGCTCGTTGCGGCCGTTTGGGTCGGACACCCGGAGGGCCAGGTCTCGATGGAGTACGAGTACGCCGGCGGACCGGTGTTCGGTGGCTCCTATCCCACCCAGATCTGGGCGAGTTTCATGACGCAGGCCCTCGCCGGCGTCCCGATCAGCGACTTCGAAGAACCATCCGGCGATACGTTCGTCACGGTCGAGATCGACACCGAGCCTCCGCCGGGTGCTCCGGACAACGGATGTCTGGCGGGGCCGTTCACCCCGGAAGAGGATCGCGAGTACGTCGAGTTCATTCGGGGCACCGAGCCGACGACCACGTGCCGCGAATCCGGCGAGGAACTCACCGTTCCCGACGTCTATCTGTGGCAGTCGGCCGACGAAGCCGAGGCCGTCTTGGAGGAGGCGGGATTCGCCGTGTCGCGCGTGGGCGAAGCTTCGGACGACTACCCACCCGGCACGGTGCTCGACCAGGAGCCGGACGCCGGAGAGACAGCCGCATATGGATCGACCGTCACGCTCACGGTCGCCACGGGCGGCGACGGTGACGGCACCGTTCCATCGGTGCTCGGCATGTCCTCGGGGGCTGCCCAGGACGAGCTCGTGAACGCCGGCTACGTCCCCGACGTCATCACGGAGACCGAGTCGGGCGGCGGTAGGGCGCGCTCGGGCGTCGTGTGGAAGCAGGACCCCGCGTCCGGAACCGAGCTCGGCGACGGTGGGACCGTAACCATCTGGGTCAACCCGTAGCCTTCGCCATTCCGGCCGCCTCGCTTAAGGCGAAGGGTAAGTAACCCGGCCCCGCGCAGTCACGGGGACTTCCTCGACCGCGGGCCTAGCGTCGCCGCGACGCATACGGGTGGCCGGGCACGACGAAGCGCCACGGTAGGTCGTCGCCGCGTCCCGGAGTCAGACCGATGCGGACCGTCTGTGAGATGGGCCCCCGCTGGTACGCGTCGGTGACCTCGTCGCGTGCGCACCAGAACCGTCCGCCCCGCAGCAGCGATTCCCCGTTGTGCTCCGGGCCGATCCCAAGCGCTTGCGTCAAACGCGCCGGCCCGGCCGTCAACAAGCGGTCGTCGCCGATGGCGGGTCGACGAGACCGCATGTGCTCGATGCCTTCGACGGGCTCGCCCGCTCGTAGCAAGACCGCCTCGCATTCGCCGTCGCGCGCGCAAACGATGTTCGCGCACCAGTGCATCCCGTAGGTGAAATAGACGTAGAGGTGCGCGGGCGGTCCGTACATCACGCGCGTACGCGGTGTCTCGCCGCGGTAGCCGTGCGACCCGGGATCGATGACCCCCCGGTACGCCTCGACCTCGACGAGACGGACCGAGACACGACCGAGCGGATTGTCGAAGACGAATAAGCAGCCGATCAGCTCGAAGGCGACGCTCAACGCGTCGCGCGCGTAAAACGCTTTCGTAAGGCGACCGGCTCGCTTCGGCGGAGGTGGCCGTTCCGTCCGCTTCAGCCGACGAGCCACGCGAGCAGAGCCTTCTGCGCGTGTAGGCGGTTCTCCGCCTGGTCCCACACGACCGAGCGCGGACCGTCGATGACATCGGCGGTGATCTCCTCGCCGCGATGGGCGGGAAGGCAGTGCATGACGATGGCGTCGTCCGCGGCCATGCCCACGACCTCGGCGTTTATCTGGAAGCCGGCGAACTTCTCTCTCTTCGCGTCGGCCTCTGCCTCTTGACCCATCGACGCCCATACGTCTGTGTAAAGGATGTCGGCGTCGTGGGCGGCCTCGGCGACCACGTTCGTCACGATCGCCCGGCCCCCCGTGCGCGCGCCGATCTCGTTGGAGCGGTCGACGACTTGCGGGAACGGCTCGTGACCCTTAGGACACGCCACGGTGACCTGCATGCCCATCTTCGTCCCGCCAAACAGCAGTGAATGGGCGACGTTGTTCCCGTCTCCGATGTACGAGAGCCGCAGGCGCTCGAGATCGCCCTTCTTCTCGCGGATGGTCTGCAGGTCGGCAAGGCACTGGCAGGGATGCGAGAAGTCGCTCAGCGCGTTCACGATCGGCACCGTCGAGGAGTCGGCGAGGCGCTCGAGGCGATCCTGACCGAAGGTTCGCACGACGATGGCGTCGACGTAGCGCGACAGGACGCGCCCGGTGTCCTCGATCGTCTCGCCGCGACCAAGCTGCAACTCGTCGCCGCGCAAGATGATCGCGTGCCCGCCCATGGTGGAAACCGCGGCCTCGAAAGAAACGCGCGTGCGCGTCGAGGGCTTTTCGAAGATGAGGGCGATCTGTTTGCCCTCGAGGGCGTCGGCCATCAATTGGGGTTTCTCCTTGACCGCGTCGGCGTCGGCGAGCAGGTTGCCGAGCTCTTCGACGGTGAGGTCGTCGATCGACAAGAAGTCCCTCTTCGGCATTGGCGCCTCCTAGCTCATGAGCGCAGCTGCGCGCCGGTGCGATCCGCGAGCGCCGCGATGATGCGATTGCGCACCGCCGCGGCCTCGTCGTCGGTCATCGTCCTGTCGGGCGCCCTGAGCTGCAACGCGTACGCGAGGCTCTTCTTGCCGGCCTCGATCTGATCACCGCGATAAAGATCGAAGAGCCTGACCGACTCGACCTCGGGAGCGCCCGCCTCGGTGATGATCGTCTCCACGGCGCCTGCCGGTATCGACTGGTCGACGACGACGGCGAGGTCGATGAGAATCGGCGGGAACTTGGGCAGCTCCTCTACCCGCGGGCGTCCGGGTATGGCCGCGAGAATCGCAGCCAGAGCGACCTCGAACGCAACGGTCCCCTCCGGGACCTCGAAGCGTTCGCACACGTCGGGGTGGATCTCTCCGATCGCGCCGAAAATCGCCCCGCCTGCACCGACGCGGGCAGCGCGCGTCGGGTGGAACGGCACGCCGTCTACCGGAGTGAACTCGAATCCGGTGATCCCGAGTCCCCCCAGCGCCGCCTCGAGGGCCCCCTTCAAGGCGAAGAAGTCCCACGGCTCGGCCGGCCCGCTCCAGGCTTGCGCGCGGCGAGGCCCACTGCACACCGCCGCCACGAC
>JALZCA010000064.1 GCA_030863285.1 Actinomycetota bacterium
TCCCACAGGGATTCCTCGGCGACGGTGCCAACGAGGTGCTCTCGATCCTCAACCCGACCGACGAAGAGGTGACCGTGACGCTCACGACGTTCGGGAGCGGGGTGGGTCTCGGCCCGGCGCGCGCGAACGAGATCCAACTCGAGCCCGAGACCAGTCAGGACGTCGCCCTCGAGGATCTCGAGTTCGTCCTCAACGAGGGCGTCGAGCTCGCTCACATCGGCGTCGTGGTCACGAGCAACAACGGGGTCCCGATCGTCGTCGAGCGGACGATCAGCGTCAGCGACGAGGGGGCCGGGCGCACACAAGAGGTTGGTCTGACCCAAGCCGGAACGACATGGATGCTTCCGCCCGTCGCGCGCAATGCAAGCGAGGACGAGCTCGTGTTTCTCAACGCGGGGCGCCGCACGGCCCGGATAGACGCCGAGATCCTCACCCTCGACGGGACCGTGCGCCCCAAGGCCCTCCAGGACATGAAGGTCGCGCGGGCCGGACGGGTGGAGAAGTCCTTGAGCGAGATCGACGTCGAGGAGCCCTTCTACGTCGTGGTCACCTCGGACAACCCGATAACCGTCGAGCGGCGCGCCTCGGTAGGCGACGACATCGCAGATCTAATGGGGCGGTCGGTCGACCCGCCGGAGGACGGCTAGGCGGAGCGGATCGTCGGAGCGAGCGCCGCTTTCCGGCTCTTGGTGGCGGCGACGAAGCGGCGGAAGATGTCGAGCTCGTCGCGGCGCAGGGGAGCCATGACCTCGGGATGCCACTGCACGCCTACGACCCAGTAGGCCTCGGGAGCTACGACGGCTTCGAGGACGCCGTCGTCGGCCCAGCCGATCTCGGTGAGGTCGTCGGAGACTTCGTCGAGCCCCTGATGGTGATGCGAGTTGACGTCAGCGTGGGACCCCAGAACCCCCGCGAGGAAGCTTCCCTTCACGAAGCGAGCTCCGTGCGCCGCTTCGGCTCGAGGCCGGTCGCGGTCGTGATCGAGGCGGCCCTCGGTGTCGGCGAGGTGCTGTTCCAGGGTTCCTCCGAGGTGGACGTTCAGCAGCTGCATGCCGCGGCAGATCGCAAGGATGGGGATGTCTCTTTCGAGGGCCTGTGCGAGGAGGTTCGTCTCGAACTCGTCACGTCGGTCGCTGACGTTGCTGGTGCGCGCGTGAGGCTTCTGCCCATAGCGCTCCGGGTTGACGTCGCCGCCACCGGGAAGAACGAGGCCGGTCGCCTCCTCCGACAGCCGGGCCTTTTTCGGGTCCAGGGCGGTGAGCATGCGCAGGTCGCCCGCCTCTTCTTCCTTGGGGGCACGATCGAAGGTCGAGTACACGACCGGGTCTCCGCCGGCCAGCTCGATAGCGTGGGTGTAGTTGACCGGCGTGCGCGGCTTGGAGCGGTCCTTCGGGTAGACGCCTGCAACGGCGATGTGGCCGGATGCGCCCGTAGTATCGACCTCGCTCAGTTTGATTTTCTTTTCCATCAACTCAACCCTTTATGGGAGTACTGATGACCGACTCTATGCGCTTCGAAACGGCCGCCATCCACGCGGGACAGGATCCCGACGAGGCGACCGGTTCTGCCGTGGTGCCCATATATCAAACATCGACCTACGTTCAGCAGGCTGTAGGAGTTCACAAGGGTTTCGAGTACTCCCGCACGGATAATCCCACCCGGAGGGCTCTGGAAGCGTGCATTGCAGCCCTCGAATCCGTTCCCTTTGGCGTTGGCTTCGCTTCGGGGATGGCGGCCACGACCACTCTCGCTATGACCTTGAACGCAGGCGACAGGGTGTTGATTCCCGACGACGTCTACGGGGGCACCTACCGGCTCTTCTCGAAGGTCACGGCACCGCTTGGTCTGCAGTTCGCCGCCGTGGACATGACCGATCTAGACGGTGTCACTGCGGCGCTCGACGAGGGGGCCGCGATGATCATCGCCGAGACGCCGAGCAATCCGTTGTTGAAGGTGGTCGACCTCGAGGCGCTGGCCGAGCTGGCTCGGGGGGCCGGGGCGATGTTCGTCGTCGACAACACTTTTGCAACCCCTTACATCCAGCGGCCGATCGAGTTCGGCGCCGACGCGGTGCTGTACTCGGCGACGAAGTACCTCGGAGGGCACTCCGACCTCGTCGCGGGCCTCGTGACGACACCGCACGAGGAGCTGAACGAACGGCTGCGCTTCCTGCAGAACGCGGTTGGCGCGATCCCGGGGCCGTTCGACTCGTGGCTCTTGCTCCGGGGGCTGAAGACGTTGGCGATCCGCATGAGGGCGCACTGCGCGAACGCGCAGCGGGTGGCGGAGTGGTTGAGCGAGCAACCGAGTGTCGTCGCGGTTCACTACCCGGGTTTGCCGTCGTTCGCCGGTCACGACGTAGCCAAGCGTCAGATGTCGGCCGCGGGCGAGCCGCTTTACGGGGGCATGGTGACATTCGAGGTCGAGTCGCGCGAGAAGGCGCTCGAGGTCTGCGAGCGAACCGAGTTGTTCTGGTTGGGCGAGTCCCTAGGGGGCGTGGAGTCGTTGATCGAACACCCCGGAACGATGACGCACGCAAGCCTCGCCGGCTCCGGGATAGAGGTGAACGACGCGCTGATCCGCCTGAGCGTAGGCATAGAGCACCCCGACGACCTCCTAGCCGACCTATCCCAAGCCCTCTCCTAACGTCGCGCGTTAAACCCCGTCCCGCGACCTATCCCCTTTATTTGTAGCCAGACGCGCGTTTTCCGCGCGATCGGCTACAAAAGTCGCACCTGCGCCGGCCTTGTTGTAGCTAAGCCGGCCGACAACAGATGCGCTACAGAAGGCGCGCGGGGCGGGCGTTCCAACCCCGACGCTCGAGCGCATCACACAAGTCGTCGATCAACTGCTCCCTGCGCGACGTGACGTCCTCCTTAGTGACGTAGAGGATGTCCCAACCGAGCGCACGCAGTTCCCGGT
>JALZCA010000066.1 GCA_030863285.1 Actinomycetota bacterium
TTCGTCCATCACGCTCTCACCCGCGTACTGGACGTCCCAATCGAACTTCACGCCCGTTGCATCTAGCACGCGCCGCGTTGCCTCGGCGATCTCGGGACCGGTCCCGTCACCCGGGATGAGCGTCACCCGGTAGGTGTTGTCTGCCATGAACACTCCCGTCAGGTGGGTCGTTTGGATTCATCGCAGGCTACCCGATGCCGCTCGAACCACGGCTTGCGGAAAGCGCGGAAGAGCGCCCCAAAGGAGGCGCTCTCTCAACAAGACGCGCGTAGTTGCTAGTCGTCCGATCCAGATCCGGAGCCGCCCGAGTCGCCGTCGGAGTCATCTGCGCCCGAACCGCTGCTCCCGGAATCGTCATCGTCGGAACCGCCATCACCTGATCCGCTGCCGGAGTTGTCGTCGTCACTCGAACGGGATCCGCTGTTGCCCTCACCACTCGAACCTGATCCGGAGTTGTCTTCGCCACTCGAGCCTGGACCGCTATTGACGCTCGGCCCGCTGTCGTCACCTGAGCCATGACCCGCGTCTCCCCCACCCGGACCGCTGTTCGGGCCGGGACCGCTGTTCTCACTTCCAGTGTCGGTGTCGACGCCGGCGTCCGTCTCGTCCCCGGTCCCCCTGCCGGTGCCGTCTGTGTCGGTGCGGAAGGTGTCATCGGCGCCCGATGTGTCGTCATCGGGGTCGTCAAAGTCGTCTTCCACGACGTCTTCTTCATCATCGTCCTCGTCACTCTTCAAGACGATCTCGTCGTCAATTGACGCGGTGAGGCTCGGTGAGGGCAACGGGTTCGGCGAGGACGCCGGGTTCGATGACGACGAGGGACTGGGTGAGGAGGCCGCGGCGGGCGTCAAGATCGTCGATCGATCCTGCGCGGCGCCGAGAGCGAAACCTCCAACGCCAACGACGAGGGCCACCAACGCAACGAGCATCCTTCCGAAGAAATCCATTGTCGTTCTCCTTCCTCACGCGTTCGACACTCGAGTAACGAGCGCGACGAAAGAGCCGTTACGCGCGGGTGCCGAATCCACCGCGTGCTGCGGTCGACACAAGAGAATGTGCGGCGGGGACATACGCTCCGTAACGCGACCAGCATCGCGGCGTTAGAAGGATGTAGATGTGGAGACCGCTGAGCTCAGAAACCACGTGCGCCGAGCGGCGCGGGGGGACGAGGAGGCAGCAGGACTGCTCTTCGATCACTATTACCCGCGCGTGTTCCGCTATGCCCGGGGGAAGCTCGGTCGCGATGCCGATGCAGAGGACGTCGCGGCCGAGACGTTCGCTCGCGTCCTGCGCGGACTCGACAGGTTCAAGTGGAAGGGAGCGGGGTTCGAGGCGTGGTTGTTCCGGATCGCCTCCAATCTGGTCGTGGATGCACACCGACGTTCCAGTCGGGAGACGGTAGAGGCCGCCCCCGCAGAGCAGGCGGTCCCCCCGGGTGAATTGCCGGAGACCCTCGTGATGCGCGCCCAAAGCCTCAGCGTCCTCACGTCGATGCTCGATCGATTGCCCGCTGACCAACGCGAGGTCATCCTGTTGAGGTTCGGCGCAGATCTCGACACGAACGAGGTAGGCCGCGTAATGGGACGCAACGCGAACGCAGTACGACAACTTCAATTCCGGGCCCTACAGAGCCTGAGAACACTGACCCAAGAGACAAGAGCATGACCGAAGAGCAAGAACGAGCGTTAGACAAAGCCTTGCAGTCCGGCGAACAGCCGTCGGATCCCGATCTCGCGTCTCTCGTTGGGGGAGCCGACGTCCTGCGCAAGCATCTTGCGGTTCCGTCACCCGATGCGAGTCGAGAGCGATCGATGTTCGTTCACGGTCTCGCCGCGCGCAGGCGCAGTTTCCTCCCGCTGAGATTCGTGATGCCGGCCGCCGCCGTGGTGGTGGGGCTCCTAGTTCTCGTCGGCTTCGGACGCACGGCATCTCCCGGCCAGCCTCTGTACACCGTTCGCGAAGCACTCGCCTCGGTCGGCCTGGCTCGGACTACCTACGACGAGATCGACTACCGGATGACGAGCGCCCGCGAGAACCTCAACGAAGCGAGGTCGGTCGGCCTGGGAGCGCCTGCGGAGAGCCGGACGCTCCTGCTTGCGGCCATCGGTGATCTCGAGGGAGCCCGCGCGCTCACCGACGAGCTGCCGCGGGACGAACGAGCCGAGCACCTCGATGAGATCGGAAGCCTCGAGGAGCGCGCCGTCGACATGCTGGTGCGGATCGAGGAGGGCGGCGAGGACGGCGAAGACAGCTCCGGTCCGGGCTCGGGAGATCCGGATGACGACTCGGACGACGACAACTCCGGTCCCGGCTCCGGTGATGACGATGATTCAGATGACGACTCCGGCTCGGGCCGCGACGATTCGGGCGGCGACGATTCCGGCTCCGACGACCGAGGCGATGACGATTCCGGCTCCGACGGCGACGGCGACGACTCGGGCAACGGGGGCTCGGGATCGGACGATTCAGGATCTGGCGACGACAACTAGCCGCGCATCCGTACCCCGACATGAAGGAAAATGGAACCCCGACACGCCCGCGTGCGCCTAAGTTGCTGACGACCGTCGACTGAGGAGGGATGCGACATGGGCTCGATCACCTGGTTGCGGCGCCGACGCACGATGCTGGTGGCGATGGCCGCATGCACGGCGCTGAGCGGGATCTGGCTTGTCATCGGAGGACGCGATAGCGCGGCGGGCGGAGGAGCTTCGAGCGCGGGCGTCCTGCTGGCAAGCGCGCCGGTCCTCCCCGACGACGCCGACGTCGACATCGCTGTCCTCGCTACCACCAACCGAGCGATCCGCCGGACGTGGAGACGTTTCAACCTGCCCGGCGGTCCTCCGGGGTCGGTGATGAACCGCGACGCGTTGTTCCTGGGGACGAGCGAGTCCGGGTCTTGCCCGGAAGAGTTCGTCGGGATGGATCGGATCGAGGGTGAGAGGCTCGTGAAGGTCGACATCGACGTGAACTGGAGCGGGCCCGATGGAGCATGCACCGACGACTTCCGCCCGCGCACCTTCGTGGTGGGCGCCCGTCACGCGTTCTTCCCCGAGGGAAGGTTCGACGTCAAGATCGGCACCAACCGGCGCGTCCGCGCCGAGCGCAGACCCTAAGAAGCTGCTTGTTGGGAGGCGCGGGCGAGCGCGACGACGTTCTTGAGCAGCATCGCGATGGTCATGGGGCCGACGCCTCCCGGGACCGGCGTGATCGCCGCGGCGACCTCCTTGGCTGCGTCGAAGTCCACGTCGCCGACCAACCCCGAGTCGGTCCGGTTCACGCCGACGTCGATGACCGTGGCACCCGGCGCGACCATCGGCCCGGTGATCACATGCGCGCGCCCAACCGCGGCTACGAGGATCTGAGCCCTTCGGGTGTGCGCGGCCAGGTCGTTGGTGCCCGTGTGACAGATGCTGACGGTCGCGTTCGCTCCCGCTCCCTTTTGAACTAACAGCGCCGCGAGCGGCTTGCCCACGATGTTCGAACGGCCGACGATCACAACCTCGGCGCCGGCGACTTCGATACCGGAGCGAATCAAAAGCTGCTGGATCCCGGCCGGCGTTGCGGGAGCAACCACCGGACTCCCCGACAACAACCGGCCGAGGTTGTAGGGGTGGAACCCGTCCGCGTCCTTGTGGGGAACGACCGTGTCGAGGATGAGCTGCTCGTCGATGTGCTCCGGCAGCGGAAGCTGCACGAGGATCCCGTGCACCGCAGGATCGTTGTTGAGATCGTGCAGCAGCCCCAGTAGATCGGCCTGCGGCGTGCTCGCCGGGAGGTCGTGGTCCCAGGCCTTGATCCCCGCCTCGGCACATGCCTTGCGCTTGTTCCTGACGTAGACCGCAGAGGCCGGATCGTCGCCCACGAGAACCGTCGCGAGACCCGGTGTCGTCCCCTGCTCGGTCAGCGCGGCGGCCTCTGAAGCCACCTCGCGCCTGACGTCGGCCGCAATCGCTTTCCCATCGATGATGCGCGCGGTCACGGCCAGCTCCTCAATGGCGGAAGTGGCGACGCCCGGTGAACACCATCGGGATGCCGTGCTCGTCTGCCGCGGCGATGACCTCGTCGTCGCGCACCGACCCGCCCGGCTGGATCACCGCGCGTGCCCCCGCAGCCACCGCCGCGTCGAGCCCGTCGCGGAAGGGAAAGAAAGCGTCGGACGCGCACACCGTCCCGTTGGCTCGCTGGCCGGCGCGGCGTGCCGCCAGCTCGGTCGACTCGACCCGGCTCATCTGCCCGGCCCCCACGCCGACTGCAGTTCGCTCCGATGCAAGCACGATCGCGTTCGACTTGACGTGCTTCGCCACCACCCAAGCAAAACGCAGGTCCTCCCATTGCTCAAGTGTCGGCTCCGCGGCGGTCACGACCTTCGCGTCCTCGGCGGCGTCCGCCGGATCGGGCGACTGCAAGAGCAGCCCGCCCGCCACGCGGCGGACCTCCGGTTGGCTCATGGTTCCGCCGGGGGCGCGCAGAATCCGAAGGTTCTTCTTGGATTGCAGCACCTCGAGCGCGGCGGCCTCGAAGTCGGGGGCGATGACGACCTCGGTGAACACCTGCGCGATCGCGTCCGCGGCATCGCGCGTGCAGATCTCGTTCAGGGCGACTATGCCGCCGAAGGCCGACGTCTTGTCGCACTCGAAGGCACGGGTGTACGCCGCCGCAATCGAATCCGCAACCGACACGCCGCACGGGTTCGAGTGCTTGATGATCGCGGCGGCCGGGCGCTCGAGCTCGAGGACGAGCCGCCAAGCGGCATCCGTGTCGAGCAGGTTGTTGTAGGAGAGCTCCTTGCCGTGGATCTGCTCGGCTGCCGCTATGCCCATAGGCGGTTCGCCCGTACGATAGAACGCCGCACTCTGGTGCGGGTTCTCGCCGTAACGCAAGTCCAGGGCCTTGTGCGCGCTCAAGAGCAACGTGTCCGGCCACTCGTCTTGTGGTTTCAGGTAGTCCACGATTGCGGAGTCATAGGCGGCCGTGTGCGCGAACGCCTCGACCGCTAGGTCGCGACGAGTCTCTTCGGGGATCTCGCCGCTCTGCTCGATCGCCTCGAGGATCGTGGGATAACGGTTGGGATTGACTACGACGGCGACGGAGTGGAAGTTCTTCGCCGCGGCCCGCACCATCGCGGGCCCACCGATGTCGATCTGCTCGACGGCATCGTCTTCCTGCACGTTCGGGTCGGCAACGGTGCGCTCGAACGGATAGAGGTTGCAGACGACGAGGTCGAACGGCTCTATTCCCTGTCGTTGCAGCTCGTCGACGTGCTCCTGCTTGCGACGGTCGGCCAGGATCCCTCCGTGGATCTTGGGATGGAGTGTCTTGACCCGGCCCCCAAGGATCTCGGGCGACCCCGTGACGTCGCTCACCTTTGTTACCGGAAGGCCCGCATCGGCGAGCGCGGACGCGGTGCCTCCGGAAGAGACGATCTCGACGCCGGAGTCGACGAGGGCGCGAGCGAAGTCGACGATCGAGGTCTTGTCCGAGACGCTCACCAGGGCCCGCCGCACTTTCACCGCCGCATCCTAACC
>JALZCA010000065.1 GCA_030863285.1 Actinomycetota bacterium
CTTCTGCGGAGGCGTCGGCAGCGGCGACATCCGCCTCCTCTACTGCGGCTCCGGCGGAACCCGCCGAAGACCCGCAAGCGGTTTACGAGCGCGTTTTGAAAGAGCAACAGGAGAAGGGCTCTTCGCCGCAGGTTGCCGAGGCGCGCGCCAAGGTCGCGCGCGTCAAGGCCGTGCGGGGGGTGCGCACGCAGGCGGCCCCGGCCCCCACGCCCGCGCCCCAGCCAAGCGCTCCCACCCAAGGCCGTCCAACGGAACCAGAGCCGTCGGGCGCCCCCGAAGCGACGACGCACAGCCCGGATCCGGGCCCGGTTGCCCCGACCGAAGACGAAGGAGCAGGCGGTGGGTCGTCGGGCGAAGCCTCCGAGGACCGCGAGTCCGGCGGCACGGCGCCTGCGACACCGAAGCCAGAGTCGCCTACCCAGGCGGTGGCGGAGGACCCCGACGCGGCTTACCGGCGCGTGCTTGCCGAGGAGCGCGAGAAGGGCTCCAGCGAGGCGGTCGCGATGGCGCGGGCAAAGGCCGCCCGAGTGCGCGCCCAGAAGGGCACGAAGGGCCCCGGAGGTAGCTACTGATGGTCGTCGCCCAGGCCGCGGGGCAGGGTGTCGAGGACTGGCAGAAGGTTGTCTTCGCGATCATTGCGGTTGGCATGGTGTTCGCCGCGTTCCGCGTCGTCACGAGCCGCAACGTGGTCCACGCCGCCCTCTACCTCGTTGGAACGCTGCTCGGGGCCGCCGCGCTTTACGTCCTGTTGCTTGCGGAGTTCGTTGCCTGGGTGCAGGTCCTCGTCTACGTCGGCGCAGTCGTCGTGCTCATGCTGTTCGGGCTGATGTTGACCCGCGCGCCGATCGGCAAGGCGAACTTCGACAACGACCAGCGGTGGCTCGCGGCGCTGTGCGCCGCTGCGGTGTTCGGCGTCTCGAGCTGGATCATGATCGAGGCCTTCGAGGGCCAGGAGATCTCGCTCGGCGAGCAGGGCACGCTGACGCGCTCGATCGGCGAAGCCATCTTCTCGTCGTTCGTGCTCCCGTTCGAGGTCGTGTCCGTGCTTCTCCTCGCTGCGCTCGTCGGCGCGATCGTCATTGCGCGAAGGGACGATGGCTGATGCCCGTCTCTTTCTTCCTCGTCTTGTCCGCCCTGCTGTTCTCGATCGGGATCTACGGCGTGCTCGCGCGCGAGCACGCGGTTCTCGTTTTGCTCTCGATCGAGTTGATGCTCAACGCCGTCAACATCAACCTCGTTGCGTTCTCGGCTCTGCTCCAGGACAACCTGGGTGGACAGGTCTTCGCACTGTTCGTCATCGCGGTCGCCGCGGCCGAGGTGGGCGTCGGTCTCGCCATCGTCATCCTGATCTATCGCAATCGCCAGAGCGTCGACGTCGACGAGATGTCGCTGATGAAGTGGTGATCGACGGATGAACGACCTTCTTCTAGCAGCCGAGGACGTCCACGGCGGCCATGCCGCCGATCCCGGCTTCTTCGGCGAGCTCATGTGGCTCGTGCCGCTGCTCCCGTTCCTCTCGTTCTTCGCGATCCTGTTCTTCGGCAAGAGGTTCCGCCACCGGGGCCACGGTTTTGGGATCGCGGCGGTCGGTATCGGCTTCGTTCTTTCGCTGATCGGCTTCATCGAGCTGGCTTCGGGAAGCGGAGCCGTCCACAAGCACTGGACCTGGTTCAACTCCGGCGACGTCGAGCTCGCGTTCGGCATGTCGTACGACTTCTTGACCGGGATCATGTTCATCGTCGTAACGAGCGTGTCGCTGCTCGTCCACATCTATTCGACCGGCTACATGCACGACGACAAGCGCTATACCTGGTTCTACGCAGCCCTGTCTTTGTTCACGTCGAGCATGTTGTTCCTTGTCATCGCGGACAACCTGCTGCAGATGCTCGTCGGTTGGGAGGGCGTCGGCGTTTGTTCCTACTTCCTCATCGGCCACTACTGGGAGGAGAAGGAGAACTCGTCGGCCGCCATGAAGGCGTTCACCACGACGAGGGTCGGCGACATCGGGTTCATGTTCGGGATCATCACGTTGTTCCTCGCTGCGCACACGTTCAACATCGTCGAGCTCAACGAGGCTGCGGAAGCGGGAGAGATCGCGGGAACCGCCCTGACGGTGGGCGCGCTCCTGCTCTTCTGCGGAGCGGTCGGCAAGTCCGCCCAGTTCCCTCTGCACGTCTGGCTTCCCGACGCGATGGCCGGCCCAACGCCGGTCTCGGCTCTCATCCACGCCGCGACGATGGTCGTCGCCGGCGTCTATCTCGTCGCGCGCATGTTCATCCTGTTCGAGCACGCGGGCGTTGCGCTCGACGTCGTGGCGATCATTGGATCGATCACGATGTTGATCGCAGCGGTCCTCGCGTTGATCCAAGACGACATCAAGCGCGTGCTCGCGTACTCGACGATCTCTCAGCTCGCCTACATGATGGCGGCGCTCGGTGTCGGCGCCTACACCGCCGGCGTCTTCCACCTCTTCACGCACGCCTTCTTCAAGGCGTTGCTATTCCTCGGGGCGGGGTCGCTTATCCACGCAGTGCATTCGAACAACATGAGCGACATGGGGGGTCTGCGAAGATACATGCCTCACACCTACCGGACGTTCATCATCGGTTCTCTCGCGCTGGCGGGAATCCCGCCGCTGGCCGGGTTCTTCTCGAAAGACGAGATCCTCGGAGGCGCTATGCGCGCCGGACTCGACGAAGGCCACGTGACGGGCTGGATCGTCCTGATAGCCGGGCTCGTCACCGCGTTCCTCACCGCGCTCTACATGGCGCGCGCTTGCTACAAGACATTCTTCGGCGAGTACCGGGGCCACGGGCATCCACACGAGAGCACGGGCTCGATGGTCACGCCGCTGTGGATCCTCGCCGGGGCGACACTCGTGGTCGGCTTTCTCGGCATGCCGGTCGTCGGGCCCTTCCTCGACTGGATCCACGTCCCGGGCGAAGCGCACCATGGCTTCGACGTCCTCTACAACGTGGTCATGCCCCTCGCGACGACGATCTCGGCGATCGTTGCGATATGGGTCGGCAAGCAGCTCTTCCTGAGGAACCGGTGGCGCACCGACTTCGCGGGGGGCCCCTTCGGGTGGGCCTACCGATTCGTCGAGAACAAGTACTACCTCGACCACATCTATCTACGCGGCCTCGTGAAGCCGATCCAGTACACGTTGTCGAAGGCAACGTACTGGACGAACCAACACGTCCTCGACGGAGCGGTCAACGGCGTTGCCGCGGGAACCATGGCCACCTCCGGCGGGACCTACAGGGTTGTGGATCAACAGATAGTCGACTTCGCAGTGAACGGCGCGGCGGGCCTGACGGGGCTCTCCGGCGGGATCCTGCGTTATGTCCAATCGGGAAACGTCCAGCGCTACGCGGCGGTGCTGTTCGCGTCGATCGCGCTGTTCGTGTTGGCGCTTGCGCTCGCTTGATCGGAAAGGGGCCGTGTAGACATGGAATGGGTTGAGGACTGGGGCCTGAGTCTCGGGACCTTCCTGCCGCTGCTAGGCGCGATCGTGTTGATGTTCGTGCCGTCGGACCGAGACCGTCTGTTGAAGATCATCGCTACGGTCTTCGCCGGCCTTGCGCTTCTCGCCGGCATCCTCGTCGCGGTTCAGTTCGACTACTCGAATTCCGGCCAGCTCCAGCAGCAGGTCAACGCCGAGTGGATCCCGCAGATCGATTCGAACTACCACATCGGCATAGACGGCATCTCGCTTCCGCTGTTCGTGCTGTCGCTGCTCGTGTCGTTCCTATGCATGATCTATCTCTGGTGGCACGTGCCCTCGCCGGGCAAGCCGAAGGCGCTGCTGGCGCTCGTGCTGTTGCTCGAGACCGGCATGAACGGCTCCTTCATAGCTCTCGACCTCATCTTGTTCTTCGTTTTCTGGGAGCTCGTGCTCGTGCCGATGTACTTCATGATCGGCATCTGGGGCGGACCGCGTCGCGAGTACGCGTCGGTGAAGTTCTTCCTCTACACGTTGTTCGGGTCGCTCTTCATGCTGCTGGGCTTCCTCGCGATGTACCTGCACTCGGGCACGAACGGCGGGGATCGCACGTTCGACATGGTTGCCCTTGCCGAGCAAGGCATAAATGCGTCGTCGTTCACTCAGAACCTGATCTTCCTCGGGCTCTTCCTCGGCTTTGCCGTGAAGGTCCCGATGTGGCCGTTCCACACGTGGTTGCCCGACGCACACACCGAGGCCCCCACCGTGGGCTCCGTCCTGCTGGCCGCAATCATGCTGAAGATGGGGACCTACGGCTTCGTGCGGATCTCTCTGCCGATCCTGCCCGAGTCCGCGGTCGACTTCGCGCCGATCATCGGGATACTCGCCGTGATCGCGATCATCTACGGGGCGCTTTGCTGCCTCGCACAGAGTGACCTCAAACGCCTCATAGCATTCTCGTCCGTTGGCCATATGGGGTTCGTGATGCTGGGCATTTCCACGCTCACGCAGAACGGCATCAACGCGGCGATCTTTGGGATGGTGGCGCACGGCCTCATCACGGGGATGCTGTTCTTCCTCGCCGGATCCATCCACGAGCGCTACCACACGCGCGAGATCTCGGAGCTCGGCGGGGTGCTGCAGCAGATCCCACGCTTCGGCTCACTGCTGACGTACACCGCGATCGCGTCTCTCGGCCTTCCGGGGCTCGCCGGGTTCTGGGGCGAGTTCCTCGCGCTGCTCGCCGCCTACCAGCCACACCCGGAGCTCAGCGAGACGTTGTTCCGCGTTCTCATGGTGGGCGGTGGCATCGGGACGGTGCTAACCGCCGGCTACTTCCTGTGGATGCTGCAGCGGGTCAATCTCGGCCGGCCGCGGGAGAAGTTTGCCGAGGGCCACGGCATCTTCGACGTTCAGCGTCTCGAGTGGCTCGCGTGGGCGCCGCTGCTGTTCCTCATCCTCTTTGCCGGCCTGTTCCCGAAGCTCGTCCTCGACGTGACGGACGACGCGGTCAACTTCGTCACGTCGGCGTTTGGTGGCTAGATGTTCCTAGCCCAACTGGCTCAGCCCTCGGTCGACTGGCACGCGCTCGCGCCCGAGCTCGCGCTCACCGCGACCGCGTGCGTCGTTCTGATAGTCGACCTCTTCATGCCGCGCGAGGCCAAGTGGGTCGCGATGCCGCTGTCCGCGGCCGGGATCCTGGGAACGCTGGCTGCCGTCGTCTCGCTTATCGGAAGCGAGCGAATTACGTTGGGCGAGACGTTCGAGGTCAATGACTTCGCGCTGCTGTTCAAGGGCCTGTTCTGCGTCATAGGCCTCATCGTTCTGGCGATCTCGTTCAACTATTTCCGCAGTGGTCGCTATCAGCAGGGTGAGTACTACTTCTTGATGCTGTGCTCGCTGCTTGGGGGCCTCGTGATGGCGAGCGCACGCGACCTCGTGTCGATCTTCATCGCGATCGAGCTCATCAGCATCCCGGCGATCATCATGACCGGCATGCGCAAGGGGGACGCGAAGTCGAACGAGGCGGCGCTGAAGTTCTTCTTGTTCAGCGTTCTGTCTTCCGCGGTGATGCTCTACGGGATGTCGCTCGTCTACGGAGCAACCGGGGAGATCCAGGTCGACGCGATCCGCAATGCCATCACCGAGGCCGACGAACCGCTGATCATCTTGAGCGTGTTCTTCCTGGTCGTCGGCTTTGCCTTCAAGATCTCGGCGGTTCCGTTCCACTTCTGGGCCCCCGACACCTACGAGGGAGCTCCATCTCCGGTGGCGGCGTTCCTGTCGACGGCCTCGAAGATCGGCGGGTTCGTCGGTTTGCTCATCCTCATGTTCCGAGCCTTCCCGCAGGTCTCGGACACCTGGAGGCCGGCTTTCGCCGTGCTGGCGGTGTTGACCATGACCGTCGGCAACCTCGTAGCCCTGCGCCAGCAGCACATGATCCGTCTGCTCGCATATTCGGGGATCGCGCAGTCCGGTTACGTCCTCGTCACGCTCGCCCTGATCCAGCCCGGCGGGGGCGGGGAGAACGATCAGGCGTTCCAATCGGCGCTCATCTATCTCGCGATCTACGGGTTGATGGACCTCGGCGCGTTCGCCGCTGCGATCGCGTTCGCCCGGCGGGGCGGCACTTACTTCATAAGTGACTACGCCGGGCTGTGGAGGCGCAGTCCGGTTCTCGCCACGCTCATGGCGGGCTTCCTTTTGTCGCTGGCGGGCGTTCCGCCGATGGCCGGCGCGTGGGCAAAGTTGTTCGTCTTCCTCGCCGCCGTCGACCGCAACTTATGGCTCGCCGTCATCATGGCGATCAACGCGGTCATCGGCGCCTGGTACTACCTCGCCGTCGTCAAGAAGATGTTCCTCGACGCTCCCGAAGTCGAGGACACCGTCGAGGTCCCTTATCTCTTGCGCGTCGCTATGGGGGTCACGGCCCTCGTCCTGGTGGCCGCGTTCGTATATCCGCCGATCATCACCGAGCTCGCGGCCGAATCGCTCTTCGGTTGACGCCTTATTGCCGTTGGACGAACGGCGCCAGGATCGGCGTCAGTCGGCCGGCGAGGGCGAACAACTCCTGGATTCGGGCGTCGTCGCTCTCCAGCTGCGTCATTAGGTTCACGCCCAAGTAGAAGCAGATGATGGCGTAAGCGACCTCTCTTGGCGGAAGCATCTGCTCGAGGGGCGAGCCGCCAAACGCTTTCCGGATCGCGCGCTCGACGAAATCGATCCACGGCTCGGCCCGCGCGATCAGTTCGGGAGCCAGTTCGGGATGGGCGAGGGACGCGGCGACCATCTCGCTGAAGATCGTGATGTGCCCGCCTTCTACGTCCTCGCGATAGATCCGGCGTGCCACGTCGACGAGGTCCTCCAGACCCTCCGCTTGGTCGACCGCCTCGCTGTAGCGCTGCATCCTGATCGAGCTGCTGTGGTCGAGCGCCGCCAGCAGCAACCCGTGCAGCCCGCCGAAGTAATAGGAGATCAATGCCGAGTTGAAGTCGCCCCGCCGCGCGATCTCCCGGATGCTCGTCCCCGCGTATCCGACGTCGGTGAGCGAAGCGATGGCCGCTTCGATGATCTGCCGCCGGCGTCCGGCGACTGCATTCGTTTCGCGTTGTGTCACGTGCCCTCCGGTCTGCGAGTTGACGCTCGGCGCTCCTTAAGCATATGATTTAATCAGTCGAGTAAAGAGGAGCCGGGCATGGAACGAGCGAGAACCGCGTTCCCAAGACCTCGCCGGCGGCAGCGATGAGGCTCCCGTCGGTCGAGGGGACGATCGACCGCCGGTTGCTCGTCAATTTCGCGGTCGATCCGGAGATATTGGAGAGGCTGCTCCCGCCCCCGTTCCGGCCGAAGTTGCTGCACGGCCAAGGCGTTGCCGGCATCTGTCTCATTCGTCTGAGAGACATGCGACCGACCGGTTTCCCCGCGCTCGCCGGCGTGCGGTCGGAGAACGCGGCACATCGGATCGCGGTCGTTTGGGACGACGATGGGTGCGAAAGAGAAGGCGTGTTCATTCCCCGCCGGGACACGTCGTCGCGGCTCAACACCGTTCTCGGGGGCCGGGTGTTCCCCGGTGTCCACAATCACGCGCGGTTCCGCGTGGCGGAGACCCACGAGGGACGGATCAACATCGACCTGAAAAGTTATGACCGCCGCGTCCGAGTTCTGGTAGGTGGGAGAATCTCGCACTCGTGGCCGGGCGGTTCGGTTTTTGCCTCGCTCGACGAGGCGTCGAGGTTCTTCTCCGCGGGTTCCCACGGCTATTCGGCCGCAGCCGGCTCTGAAGCGCTCGACGGACTCGAGCTGAGGACGAAGACCTGGGACGTGCAACCTTTCGAAGTTCAGGTAGTCGAATCGAGCTTCTTCGACGACCGTTCTTTGTTTCCACGAGGGACGACTAGGTTCGACAACGCCCTGGTGATGAAGGGCATCGCGCACGAGTGGCGTCCCCTTGAACCACTACACACGGGTGTCGCCGCGTCCGCGGCCCCGGTTGAGAGGTGCATTCCTGCTTGAAGGTCGTCCTGGCCGGCGGCACGGGAGCTCTCGGAACCCGGATCGCAGCCGACCTCGCCGGTGCGGGCAACGAGGTGGTCATCCTGACCCGATCGCCCCGCCCCCATATCCGCTTCCGGCAAATCGCTTGGGACGGAAGGTCGCCGGGGAGTTGGTCCGCCGAGCTCGAGGGGGCCGTGCTCGTGAACCTGGCCGGTGCGCTCGTGGATCGCCGGCCCACCTCCGCGAACGTCGAGCTGCTACGTAGATCCCGCGTCGAACCGACGCGGGCGCTAGTCGAAGCGTCCCACTCGTGCTCGCGACCCCCTCGGGTCTGGATTCAGGGAAGTACGACCGCCATCTACGGCGACGCGGGAGACGCCGTGATCGACGAAGACGCGCCGATCCCGAGCGGTCCCCCCCAGATGCCCGGGGTGGCGCGTCCCTGGGAGGAGGCTGCACGCGACGCCCGCGCGGACCGGCGCGTCGTCTTCCGTATGAGCCTCGTCTTGGACAGGAACACGCCCGTGCTCGATCGGCTCGAGAGGGTCGTTCGCCTGGGGCTGGGCGGACGCATCGCGTCCGGCCGTCAATGGGTCAGTTGGATCCATGTCGCCGACATGCTCCGCGCGCTTCGTTTCGTGCTGGGCCGAGACATCGACGGCGTGGTCAACGTGACGAGCCCCGAACCGATCCAGAACGCGACCTTGATGGCGGAACTGAGGCGCCATTTGAACCGGCCCTGGTCGCCCCCCGTTCCGGCTCCAGTTGTCCGAATCGGTGCGTTCTTGCTCGGATCCGACGCGGCTTTGGCGCTGACGGGGCGTAGATGCATCCCGAAGCGACTCGCCGAACGGGGCTTCGATTTCCGCCTTCCCACCCTGAGGCATGCGCTTGACGACCTATACGGGGCTCCGGGCTGAGCGTCGGATGAACGTTGAGTTGTCGATGGCCACTCTCTTGATACAAGATCTCGTTATGCCGAAAAGACAGGAGTTCCGCGTGGGTCATCCGAAGGACCGGACGTTTGACGCCCTGATGCGCTCGCTGCCGACGATCAAGGGAATGACCGTCAAGGCCGCAGACCCGGCCGGCGGTCACATCGAAGCGTCTACCGGCGTGTCGTGGAAGTCGTGGGGTGAAAAGATCCGCATCGACGTCATCGAGGAGGGTGACGCGTCACGCGTGAGCGTGTCCTCGGGCAACAAGGCCCAGCTCGTCAGTTGGGGCAAGAACGATGCAAACCTCGAGCAGATCGAGGCGGCGCTCCGCGCGACTCTCGGCTCGACCTAGGGAGTCTCTTTTCGAGTCCCGCCGGTTGCGACCCGCCCGGTATTGGAA
>JALZCA010000083.1 GCA_030863285.1 Actinomycetota bacterium
GGACACCCCCCGCCGCCAAATCGGCAGCGAGTAGTAGTCGCGGCGCGCACGCCGGGCTAGTCGGTGTCGAAGCTCCCCGACGGGACCGACTCCGGGCTGACCTGCTCTACCTCGACCGAGTCGACCGATGCGTGCGGGGGGCCTTGCCGGCACCACTCGATCAGCCGGTCGACCGCGGCCTCGGCGCCCGACGCGAGCACCTCCACGCGGCCGTCGGCCAGGTTGCGGGCGGCTCCCGAGACCCCGAGGCGCTCGGCCTCCCGGCGGCACGAATCGCGGAAGAACACCCCCTGGACGCGCCCGGAGACGAGCACCCTCTTCGCTACCGTCACGGCTCCGCAGGGCGCACGACGATGACGTCATGCTGCGGCTCGAGAGCCACGATCGCATTGGGGAACGCCTGCGGAATCGATGGGTCGATGAAGATCCGGATCCCCTCGATCTCGATCGTCGACTCGTCCTCGCGGGGGCCATCCGCCAGCTCGACCTGAACGTCGAAACCGCCGCCGAGCCCCCGAGCGCCGCGCAGGCGGATTCCCCCGTTCGCCGGATCGACCCGGCCCAGCTCTAGCGAGCGTCTCAGGACCTCTGCAGCCTCTTGGGTGACCTCGATGCCCACACTTCCTCCGTGGTTGGGAACTGCGACCTTACCGGTGCCGAATCTGCCCATTCGCCGCCTCAAGAGGGCCCATTTTCACGTCGATAGCGCCTTGTAGGGCGGCACGTGCTGGCCGCTTGCGACTCGGGGAGCGAATGACTATCAGTCGAACTGCGATTTGGGATAGAGACCGGTCTGCACCGGACTCATATAAGCGCCTGGCCGACGTCTTTCACGACGTCTTGTCCGAGCAGGATCCCGACGCGCTCCTGGACCGCATAGCGGACACGCTGGGCGACCTCATCCCGTACGACTCACTCACGATCTACCGCGCCGTCGAGTCCGAGCGCGTTCTGCTACCCGTTCTTGCCCGGGATCAGTGGGCCGAAGAGATCATGGAGAGCAGGACGAACTTCGACGACAGCCTCGCCGGGTGGGCCGCTGAGAACCGGCAGCCGGTGCTCGCCAACGAGGCACATCTCGACCCCCGCGCGGAGCAGGTGCCGGGGACCCCCGAGGAGCCCGAGGCGATGATCGTCGTCCCGCTCGTCACCAAGAAGGAGATCAAGGGCGTTCTCAACGTCTACCGGATGGGCGACGCGGAATTCTCGGACGAGGAGTTCGAGCTCGCCTGCAGCTTCGGCGACGCCGCTGCGCTGGCGCTCGACAACGCCGACAGTCGCGTTGCCCTGGAGCGTCTTGCCCAGACCGACTCGCTCACCGGCCTTTACAACCACCGCTTCTTCCACGAGAGATTGCGGGCGGAGCTAACGCGCGCGACGCGGGTTCACGATTCCGTCGCGGTCGTCATGTTCGACATCGACGACTTCAAGAAGATCAACGACATCTACGGTCACGCCGTAGGCGATCACATCCTGGCCGCGATCGCTCAGATGCTCCGCGAGATGAGCCGGGGATCGGACGTAGCGTGTCGGATCGGCGGCGAGGAGCTGGCGCTGATCATGCCTTCGTGCCACGCGGGCGACGCCCTGGGATTCGCACGGCGGCTAATAGATCGCCTCGCCGCGACTTCGTTCGATCCCGCCGGACGGGTCACGATCTCGGCCGGGGTAGCGCAGGGCCCCGAGCATGCGCTCAATCCGCACGAGCTCCTGGGTTGCGCCGAGGGAGCCATGATGACCGTTAAGGCGCGCGGCAAGAACGGCGTCCTGCTTTACGAGTACGGGCAGACCGAGCGACCGCGGTCGGTAGAGGATCGGGATCGCAGCGACGTCCGTTCGATCGCGCACATGAAGATGCTGCAGAGCCTCTCCGGCAAGCTGAACCGTTTGAACGAAGTGCAACGGATCGCATCGACGATCGCCGACGAGCTCAGGACGCTGATCGACTATCACGGCTGTCGCGTCTACCAGGTCGAGGGCGACTACCTCATCCCGATCGCGGTGCGTGGGAACGTGCGGACGCACGACGGCAAGTTGGCCGAGATCAGCGCGACCAAGATCGGTGATGGGATCACGGGACGCGCGGCGGAGTCGATGGACTCGATGTTGATCCCGAACACCTTGACCTGTGAGTTCTCGAAGATCATTCCCGGAAGCGATGACGTGCCCGAGTCGATGGTCGCAGTGCCCCTCCTCTACGGCGCTCGCTCGCTCGGTGTCGTCGTCGTCACGAAGCTCGGCGTCGGGCAGTTCGACCGCGACGACGTCCGTCTTCTCGAGGTGCTGGCCGGACACGCGTCCGTGGCTGTCGAGAACGCCCGTCTCTACGAAGCGCAGCGGAAGGAAGCGGAGAGCGCCAAGGCTCTGCTCGAGTGCGCCGACATCATGGCGAAGGCCCGGACCTCGCACTCGATTGCAGACGAGACCGTCGCAGCGGCAGCTCGCCTGCTCGAGGCGCCGCAGGCGTCTCTGTGGCTGGCCACGCCGGATAACAACGAGTTCCGCTGCGTCGCGCACCACGGCTTCGTGGGCGACGTCGCGGCCCAAGCGATCATCCGTCGAAGGGTCTCGACGGCAACGGGACGCGAACTCCTCGACGGTCGCAAGCTGCCCTTCGTCGTGGACTCCGAGGCGCTCGACGCGGTCTACGACGCCGCGGATGTGATGCCCGAGTCATGCGCCGTCGCGCCGCTTCACGGCATCAACGGATGGATCCTGGTCCACGAACCATCCGTCGGCATCCCGCACTTCACCGAGCAGCGGTTGCGACTGCTTACCGGGATCTCCTACCAGACCTCGGTAGCCATGCAGAAAGCCGACTTCTACAAGCAGCAGCGAGAGAACGCAGAGGTCGCACGTGCCCTCCTCGACTTCAGTCGCGAGCTCGCGGCTGCGGAAGGTATGGAGGAGACTCTGGCGAAGATCGTCGAGCGCGCGTCTCACATCCTCGGCGCACCTCAAACAACCATCTGGTTGCAGGACGACGGTGGCACGCTTAGGCCGGCCGCCGCGTGGGGCTATGAGCACGCAGCGCGCAAACGACTGCTCGAGTCTTCCTATCCCAAGGAGATCGCCGCATCTTTCGGCGGGGCGGCCGAACCGTTCGTCTTGCGCGCCGAAGAGCTAGAGAAGATGACGGGCGTGAGCGATCGGGCCGCAGCAAGCGTCTACGCCATCGCGCCGTTGAAGCTCGAGGGGGGCCGGGTGGGTTTCATCTCTTCGGCGGCCCCCGCACTGGGTGACTACGAGTTCTCACCACGCAAGATGCGTCTGCTTGCGGGCATTGCCCACCAGTCGGTGCTCGCGA
Source organism: Actinomycetota bacterium (assembly GCA_030863285.1). Next base: position 3,308 of record JALZCA010000083.1, read on the forward strand.
TCAACGGCGGGGCGAGCTTCGAGAACCTCGAGAGGACGTTCTTCGACACCGTTGAGGCGCTCGCCAACGCGCTCGAGGCGCGCGACGAATACACCTCGGATCACGCCCGCTGGATCACCGACACATCGATCGAAGTAGGCAAGGTCCTCGAGCTCGACTCCGCGGCTCTGAAGAGACTCGAGCTGGGGGCCCTGTTCCACGACATCGGCAAAATTGGGATCCCCAACGACATTCTGCAGAAGCCCGGTCCGCTCAATGAAGAGGAGTGGGCGATCATGAAGAAGCACCCGGAAATGGGCGCGCGGATCCTTGAGCCGATCGAGCGTCTGGCCGATGTGCGCCCGATCGTGCGCGCGTGCCACGAGCACTACGACGGGGGCGGCTACCCCGACGGTCTCAGCGGCGACGCGATCCCGATCGAGTCGCGCATCATCCTCGTCGTGGATGCTTTCCATGCTATGACGACGGATCGTCCCTACCGCAAGGGGATGCCGGTCGAAGAGGCGCGCCGACGGTTGGTCGAATCATCGGGGACACAGTTCGACCCCGCCGTCGTCGACGCACTGACCTGGCTGTTCGACCAGCGACCCGAGCTCACCGATACGAACTAGAGGTCTCCGGATCGGGATTGCAGTCCCGAAAGTCGATTTCCGCTCGTTCGACCCCCTTAGACTGCTTGCACAGGTCCCAGGAGAAGTCGAAGGAGCACCCTATGCGCAAGCTGTTTGTCTTGTTGGTCCTCCCCGCGTTGTTCCTCGGTGCGTGCGATGACGGAGGTGGGGGCACTTCGCCCGCCACCGGGGAAGATCGCACCGACGTTCTCGTGGCGGCATTCGAGGAGAGCTCGGCTGCGGAATCCCAGACGGTCACCGTCACGCTCGAGTCGACGCCCGAGTCGCTGGCCGCGGCGGCAGAGGGACAGCTGCCGGAAGACGCCGCGCAAACGATCCTCGACTCGTCGCTGACGATCGCCACGGCCACCGGCCAGGGCGATGAGGTGTCCCTGCGCCTTGCTCTCGAGGTGCCCGACACGGAGGGCCTCGAGGTGCTTCTCGTTGGAGGCGATCTCTACCTGCGGGCCGACGTGCGTACCCTCGCTGCGGCCTTCGGACAGGACACGGCGATCATCGATCAGTTCCTCCAGAGCCCCACCGCGCAGCAGGCGCCGTTCCTCGAGTCCTTCGTCAACGGCGAGTTCATCCACATAGAGGGAACGGACGAGCTCGCCGGCAACGCCGGCGCCACCGACCAACTCGCCGCGCAGCAGCAGCAGCTCCTGCAGGAGTTCACCGAAGCGATAAGGGCGGACGCGGAGGTGACTTCCGAGGGAGAGGACGACGTCGGCGAGCACCTCGTCGTCTCGATCCCCTTCCAGTCGGTCTACCAACGCTTCACCGACCTCGCCGCTCGCCTCGGCGGCGGCCTTGCCACCCCTCCGCCTCCGACCGACGTCCCCGAGGGCAACCTTGAGTTCGACGTATGGGTGGCCGACGGCCGCGTTGCCCAGATGGACTTTGACGTCGTCCGGCTGAGCGAGCAGGCCGAGGGTGATGTGCCCGAGGGCGTAGAAGAGCTGGTCATCCGAATGGCTTTCTCGGAAGACGCCGAGGAGATCACCGCTCCGGAGGGCGCCCTGACCGTCACCGGCGAAGAGATCATGGCGCTCATCTTCGGAGGCGCTTTCGGGGGCGGCGAGACCGGGGGCGAGACGGGAGGCGGCGAGACCGGGGGCTTTGACTGCTCGCAGTTCGAGAACCTGCCTCCCGAGGCGCTGGAAGGCCTTACTCCGGAGGAGCGGGCCCAGCTCGAGCAGCTCTGCCCGGGAGTCTTTTAGGGCAACGGGGTGGTCGGGCTCGTCCCCTTAGACGGGCTTGAACTGCTCGAACGGGTTGCTGCACGAGTTGCAGTAGTACAGCGCGCGGCACGGCGTGGGTCCGAACGCGTTGTCGTTCCGCGTGTCGCGGCTCCCGCAGAAGGGACATATCGCGACCGTCGGCAACCCAATGTTGGTCACTAGTACCGGGCCGTTGCCCGTCGGGGGAGCGAGACCGAAGTCGTTCAGCTTCTTACGGCCCTCCGGGGTTATGCGATCGGTCGTCCAGGGGGGGTCGAACGACGTTTCCACCGAGACGCTCTCGACGCCTTCGACGGCCTCGATCGCCGTGGCGACGTCTTTCTTGATGACGTCGATCGCGGGACATCCGGTGAAGGTCGGCAGGACGACGATCCGCGCGCGGCCGTCATCGAGCTCGGCCGAGCGGATCATCCCCATGTCCACGACGGAGACCGCGGGGATCTCGGGATCTGCCACTCCGGCTAGCGCCTCCCACAGCGGGCGGTTCGCGTCGCCTATGGCGGGCTGCTCTGCGCGCGGGAGCGCCGTCACGCGCTCGGTCACCACGTCGCCCCTTCGTGACTGCGATACGTGAGCGTCATGACGTCCCACAACTCGTCGAACTCCTCGGTGTGGCGTCCGCGGCGCCCTCCGATCCCCGACGCCTGTGCATCCGCGCCGTCGTCCGCACCGGTGTCCTTCTCGATCAGGTCCCCCGATGAGGACGCGAGGAACTCGGCTGCCTCGTCTCGTTTGGCACTGATGTCGGTTGGGAGGCCGAGCTCGTCGAGAGCGGCGACCGCCTGCGACCGCCAGCGCTCCCGTAGGGCGTCCGAGGCTTCCGGCAGCCAACCCCGCTCGACACATTCCGACTCGCTTTCGAACGGCTCGAACAGCCCGTGCGTCTCGGGGAACGCGCTCGTCAGAGAGTCGATGAGGCGAGTGCGCGCTTCGACGGGCCCGTGCGCGATACGGGTCATCCAGGCGCGCGCATGGATGAGGTGGTAGCGCTCTTCGCGCCGGAGCTTCGTGACCAGAGCAGCGAGCTCGGGATGGGAGCTGTTCTCCAGGCTCTCGAGGCGCACTTCGTCCGCGGTGTCGTAGAGCCAGTGTCGCGCGAGCGTGTACGACCAATCGCGGTTCCCTCGCTCGCAGAGGATCGCGTTGCGGTACTCGTTCGCTTGGCGCCCGAGCGCGATTCGGTCGGGATGATCGCCGGTCAGATTGGCGACGATCGAGTAATAGGCGGACGCGTGACCGATTTCGTCCTGCGCTATCGAGGAAAAAGCCACGTCCTCCTCGATGTGGGGCGCGAACCCGGTCCATTCCGAGTGCCTGTGCCCGATCACGAGCTCGTCGTCGCCGAGCGCGGTCAGCAGCGCGACGAGGGCTTCGCTCATGATGCTTTTTCGGAGCCGCCGTCTCGCGCCGCGGCTATCTCGCGCGCCCGGGCCCGCGCCTTCTCTCGCTTGGCGACGACGTCCCGGTAGCCGCTTGCGAAGCGATAGTCCTTCTCGCCGGCCACCTCGAGCAGGGACTCGTCGCGAAAGGAGTGGATGTCGGCACGGCGAGTGACCCATAGGTGCTGCCCCTCGCGCCGTCGCAAGAAGCACTCTTTGGCCATGAGCAACGCCATCTCGGGATCGGAGGCGATCACGCTGCCGCAGTGCTCGAACGAGTCCTTGTAACCGGATCTGCGGAAGACCTCGTAGATCTCCATCGTCAGGCGGCGGGAGCCTCGGACTCGCTGAGCGTCTCGCGGACCCAGCGGTGCTCCTGGTAGATGCGCCGGCGCGTCTCGAGTCTGCGCTGCGTCTCCGGGCCCTCGTTGCGCTTGATCGCGTCGAGAGGCGCCCAGTCGATGTCCTCGTCGCGGACGAGCCAGTGACCATCCGATTCGTAAGGTACGGGGTCCGGGAACGTGTAGCCGAGCTCGAGGATCTTCGGCACGTAGCGGTCGAGGAATTCTTGGCGAAGGTCCTCGTTCGTACGCGTCTTGACCTTCCAGCGGAGCAGCAAGTCCTTCTCGACGTTCGACTTCGGGCCGAAGAAGTGGATGATCGCAAGCCACCACCTGTTCAAGGCTTCCTGGAACATCTCACGTTGCGCGTCCGTCCCCGACGACAACTCGAGAGTGATGTCTTCACCGTGCCGCAGGTGCAGCTGCTCCTCGGCGCAGATGCGCTTGAGCACGCGCGTGTAGGGCGCGTACGACGAGTCGAGCAAGGCGGCCTGAGTGACGAGCGCCGCGCCATCGATGAGCCACCCGATGATTGCGACGTCACCCCAATGCTTGACGGGGTAGTGGAAGACGTTGTGGAACTTGGACTTGCCGTTGACGAGATCCGCGTACATCGCGTCGCGGCTCTTGCCGAGATCTTCGGCAACGCGGTAAAGCA
>JALZCA010000100.1 GCA_030863285.1 Actinomycetota bacterium
GATTACCTCGTCGTAGTTGGTACGGCCCGCGGTGTCGAAGAGGCCGTCGAACTCCTTCGCAGGGGATAGGTGGAGCATCCCGAGCTTCTCGTCGAGCTCGGTGCCATCCTGGTTGGGTTGGCGATCCTTGCGCGCCTTGCGACGAGGATCGGGATGCCGACGATCCCGCTCTACCTGACCGCGGGACTCGCATTTGGCGAGGGAGGCCTCGTGCCGTTGGTCACGGCCGAGGACTTCGTCCAGGTGGGGGCCGAGATCGGGTTGATCCTGCTCCTGTTCATGCTGGGCCTGGAGTACACCGCGTCCGAGCTCGCGGCCACGCTTCGCTCGCAGACCCGCGTTGGTCTTCTCGATCTCGTGCTGAACTTCACGCCCGGGTTCCTCGTTGCGCTCGTTCTTGGCTGGGACTTGGTTCTTGCCATCGTCCTCGGCGGGGTGACCTACGTATCGTCGTCCGGAATCATCGCCAAGGTCTTGTCGGATCAGGGTTGGACGGGTAATAGAGAGACGCCTATCGTGTTGTCGACGCTGGTGATCGAGGACCTCGTCATGGCGCTCTACCTTCCGATAGTGGGAGCGCTGCTCCTAGGCGAAGGAGATGTCGAAAACCTGGCGCCCGCCGCGATCGGCGTGGCGGTCGTGGTCGCGGTCGTCATCGCGGCCCAGCGCATCGGAAGCGGGTTGAGCCGGGTCGTTTTCAGCCGGTCGGATGAGTCGTTGCTGCTGACGATCCTGGGGACGACGATCCTCGTGGCGGGCGCCGCCGAGGTGTTCGGGATCTCAGCGGCCGTCGCCGCTCTACTCGTGGGGATCGTGGTCTCAGGGCCCGCCGCCGAAGCAGCTCACGGTCTCCTGAGCCCGATGAGGGATCTGTTCGCCGCGATGTTCTTCGCGTTCGTGGGGCTATCGGTGGACCCGGCGTCGATCCCTCCAGTCCTATTCCCCGCAAGTGTGCTTGCGCTCATTACCCTTCTGACCAAGGTCGCCACGGGATGGATCGCGGTGGCGCGTATCGGAGTAGGTCCTCGTGGGCGCGTCCGCGCCGGCGCACTGCTGACCGCGCGCGGAGAGTTCTCGATAGCGGTAGCCGGACTCGCGTCGGCCGCCGGGGTGGCCGCCAACTTCGAGGCGCTCGCGATCAGTTACGTGTTCGTTCTCGCCATTCTCGGGCCCGTATTGGCGCGCTTCGCGGATCCGCTGGGAGAGGCATTCCTCCGGCATGGGAGACAAAGGGCCGGCGGCCCGGTGGGCTGAGCTCGCGTCGTTCCTTTCGTCGCCGCCCGGTGGAGGGCTCCGATGAGCCCGTGACACAAACGGGATCGCGACAATCGCCGACGCAAGCGCTCGCGAAGAGGCAAACTAAGCCTCCTTGACGAGACCGATCGAGGATTACGGGTTCCTGAGCGACATGGAATCTGCCGCGCTCGTTTCGCGCGACGGATCCATCGACTGGCTCTGTTGGCCGCGCTTCGACTCCGCCGCATGTTTCTGCGCTCTCCTGCACGATGAAAGCGCGGGCTTTTGGAGTATCTCACCCGCCGTGCCGTTCTCGACAAGGCGGCGCTACCTCGACGACACACTGGTGCTCGAGACGACCTTCGACACCGACGAGGGCAGCGTGACGTTGACGGACTGCCTCGCCCTCGAGGAGGTGATCGAACGAGACGACGCTCGGGCCGGGCCCGAGAACGTCCTCGTGCGCATCGTCACAGGGCTCCACGGCAAGGTCCCGATGAGGATGGTCTACCGTCCGCGCTTCGACTACGGATCGATCGTTCCGTGGCTCCGCGAGCACCACGGGGTAATGGAGGCGGTGGGCGGCCCCGATGCGCTCGATCTCATGGCTTCGACGCACCTCACGCTCGGCTTCGGCGAGGTCGTGTCTGAGTTCGAGGTTGCGCAGGGGACGTCGGACGTCTTCTTGCTTTCGTACCACCCGTCGCACGAGCCCACGCCGGAGGTCCATCTGAGCGAAGCAGGTGACCTGTTGGAGCACACGCTTGGCTTTTGGCGCCGGTGGGCCTCTCGCGTCCCGCGCGGCGGCAGATGGCGTGAGGCGATCGTTCGCAGCCTCCTAACGCTGAAAGCCCTTACGTATGCGCCGTCGGGAGGAGTCGTAGCGGCGCCGACGACGTCACTGCCCGAGGACATCGGCGGCACGCGGAATTGGGACTATCGCTACTGCTGGCTGCGTGACGCCACCTTCACGCTCGACGCCCTACTTGAGCACGGTTTCACGACCGCAGCGCGTGACTGGCGCGACTGGCTTCTTCGGGCCGTCGCGGGGACTCCAAACGATATGCAGATCATGTACGGCGTCTTGGGAGAGCGGCGACTGCTCGAATACGAACTTCCGCTCGATGGCTACGAGGGGTCGAAACCGGTCCGCGTGGGCAATGCAGCGCATGGGCAATTCCAACTCGATGTCTACGGCGAGGTCCTCGACAGTTTCCATTCCGCCCGCCGCGCGGGGATCGACACCCCCGAGCACGCTTGGGCCCTCGAGCGAGAGATCGTGGATCACGTCTGCAGCCGCTGGCGCGACCCCGACGACGGCATCTGGGAGGTCCGCTCTGGACCACGCCACTTCGTGCACTCGAAGGTCATGGCTTGGGTCGCACTGGACCGCGGCATCAAAGCGATCGAAGTGTTCGGAGAAAGAGGACCGCTCGACCGGTGGCGTGCGGTTCGTGACGACATACGCGCAGACGTCTTCGGGCGCGGTATCGACCCGAAGCGGAATTGCTTCGTCAGGACTTACGGGGACAGCGAACTGGACGCGAGCCTTTTGATGCTGCCTTTCGTCGGCTTCGTAGCCGTGCACGACGAGATCATGCTCAACACGATCGACGCGGTTATCGAGGACTTGCTCGTCGATGGGTTCGTCCTCCGATACCGCACGGACCGGGTAGACGACGGGCTCCCACCGGGGGAGGCCACTTTCTTGATGTGCAGCTTCTGGCTCGTCGACTGCCTCGTGCTGTTGGGGCGACACCAAGAAGCGCTCGAGATGTTCGAGCGGCTGCTCTCGACGACGAACGACCTCGGCCTGCTGGCCGAGCAATACGACGTTCGACGCCGGCGTCTCGCAGGGAACTTCCCCCAGGCGTTCTCGCATGTTGCTCTCGTAACGTCGGCGCGCGCACTGGCCAATGCCGGCCAGGTGCCGTCTCTGCGACGCGGCTCGCCGTGAAGTAGCGGCCCGGAATACAGGCTGCGCGTAGTTGTTGGAACGTGTCTGAGCGATCAAAGAGAGGGGACAGCGATGGACCAGACGCAGCAGGTGAGCGAGCCGGTTTCGTCCTCGACGACCCTGGTAACACCGGTCACTCCCGCCGACCACGTGCTCGGCCCGGAAGATGCGCCCGTCACCATCGTCGAATACGGCGAGTTCGAGTGCCCGCATTGTGGCCGCGCCCATTTCCAGTTGAAGAGCCTGCGCGACCGATTCGACGAGCTCGGCGTGAGGCTCGTGTTCCGCCATCTCGCCCGCGACGACGTACACCCGTTCTCGGTGCGGGCGGCGGTTACCTCCGAAGCGGCCGCTCGTCAGGGTCGCTTCTGGGAGATGCACGATCACCTCTTCGAGCACCAGCACCAGCTTGAGTACGAGGATCTCAAGCGACACGCCGAAGCGGTGGGGCTCGACCTCGACCGCTTTCTCGAGGACGTGCGTGATCCGCAGTTGCAAGAAGTCGTGAAGGCGCAAGGCGAGGGGGCCCTGCGCAGCGGCGTCGAGGCGACTCCCACTTTCTTTTTCAACGGAAGGGTCTACGACGGGTCGTACCAGGCCGACGCCCTCGTTGCGGCCATCGAATCAGCGAAGGCCGGCTCGGGTCAGAGTCCCTAAGGGACAGTTTCCTGCGCCGGCGTCGTCATGCGGTTGCGACGCGCTGCGACAGAGTTTCGAGTGCGCTCACACCGGCGCTTCCGAGCAATCTCTTTGCGTCGTCCTGAGCGCGGGTCCAGTGAGCCTCGGCGCGGGAGACCAGGCGCTGCCCCTTGCGGGTGACGAACAGCAAACGCTCGCGCCGTCCCGTCCCCGGCCGAACCTCCACGAGCCCGAGGGCTTCGAGCTTTGCGATGTTGCGCGTGACCGTCGAGCGCTCCATCTGCATAGCGCGGGCGAGGTCGATCGGGCGCATAGCTGGCTCGGCCATCATCAGCGTCACGAGCATGTCTAGCTGGCCGACCGATATGCCGAGGTCCCGCAACCGCTCGTCGTAGAGGGCCGACAGGACGCGGTTGATCCGCCGCGATCGTGCCGCCAAGCACATCTCACTTGCGATCCGCTCCGGGATGTTGTACATACAACAAAGGTACCACGCTGGAGTTGGACGAGGAGGAAGGCATGAGCGCTGTCTACGAGGTAGTCCGCAGTCGGGTTCGGAGTGACGCCGAGGCCGAGATGCTCGAGCTGCGACCCAAGATGATCGCTGCCGTACGCGAGAGATTCCCCGAACTGATCGATGCTCGGCTGATCCACATGGACGACGGTTCGTGGATGGACGTAGTGCAGTGGAGCTCACGCGAGGCAGCCGAGAAGGCCGCTGCCGCGATGCCCGAGATCCCCGAGGCTGCGGCGATGATGGGCTTGATCGACGAGATCGTCGCGTTCGAGCACGGCGTCGACCGGGAACCCGGCGCCGGATAAGCCTCATCCTCGCGCTCCGTCGCGGGACAACCCGACGAGTAGGCGCGGGATTCGTCGTTTGGTCCGTTTAACCGGACT
>JALZCA010000009.1 GCA_030863285.1 Actinomycetota bacterium
GCCATTGCCGACTACCCGACGCAGAGTCGCACGATCGAGATCGTGAACAACCACGACGGGACGATCTCGATCTTCGCGGTCGTCTTCAACGCGGATGTCGACCCGAACGTGCGGCACATCGACTGGCACGAGGACGATCCGACATCCGAGGCCGAACACGCCGACGAGCACGACCACGGACACGAGTTCGACGTGAACGAGGACTGGCTCGCGTCGTTCGGCCAGGAGGTTCTCTTATACGACCCGCAGCAGGACCTCACCGAGATCGGCGCGCCGACGGATCGCAACGTCGAGTTGTTGTTGCGGGCTCCGCGCTGGTTCCGGCGCCGTTAGAGCGCCACGGCTCGCCCTGCAGCCATTGCGTCCGGCTACTCTGGTCCCGACCCGGCCCCTTACCTAGGAGAACGCATGGCCTCGATCATGGTCCACATTACGCACGGCCCCGAGCACCCGACGCGCGTCGCCCTGGGGTTGCTCGTCGCCAGGACCGCCACAGAGGAGGGTCACGACGTCTCGTTGTTCCTCGCCGGCGACGCCGTGCAACTCGTGCGGGATGAGACCCTCGACGCCGTGAACGGTGTCGGAACCGGATCGGCGCGCGAGCACTTCGACGCGCTGACGTCGGCAGGCGGGAGGGTCTACCTGTCGCGCATGTCGAGCAACGCTCGTGGGATCTCGGAGACCGACGCGAGCGCCAAAGGCGCGCAGATGGCGGCGCCGACCGATCTCGTCCGGCTTTCGCTCGAGCACGACAGCATGTTCACTTATTAATCTCGCGACGATCGCTGGTTGATTGTCCCGATCGTCGAGACGGTCGCTGGTCCGACTCCCGGGCATCGGGACGGCTGCTGGCGGGGGCTCTGGCTAGGGCCCGGCCGGTCTGACCAGGCCCGTCTCGTAGGCGAGGACCACCGCTTGCACTCGATCGCGCAGATCGAGCTTCATCAGCAGGTGCGCGACGTGCGTCTTGACGGTCGTTTCGCCGACGACGAGCTCCTCGGCGATCTCCTTGTTCGACATGCCGCGTGCGACCAGCTGGAGGACCTCTAGCTCTCGCTCGGTCAAGGCCTCGAGCGCGTCGGGACGATGCTTCGGAATGGGCCGCTGGGCGAACTCGTGGATGAGCCGCCGTGTGACCGACGGGGCTAGAAGCGCCTCACCGCGCGCCACGACTTCGATCGCCTCGATCAACTGCTCTTTGGGCGCGTCCTTCAACAAGAACCCGCTCGCTCCCGCGCGCAGGGCCTCGTAGACGTACTCGTCGAGGTCGAAGGTCGTCACGATGAGAACCTTGGCTTCCGAGCCGGAGGCCACTATGCGGCGGGTCGCCTCGATCCCGTCCACGTTCGGCATGCGGATGTCCATCAACACGACGTCGGGTGAGAGTTGCGCGACCTGCTCGACCGCCACGCCGCCGTCTTCCGCCTCACCTACGACGTCGAGGCCCCCTGCCTCGAGGATCATGCGAAAGCCGGTCCGGACGAGGTCCTGATCGTCGACCAGCAGAATCCGCGGTCGCATCTAACTCCCGTCGACCGGCAGGCGGGCGGTGACGACGTTGGCGCCCTCAGGCGTCGTGCGCACGTCGAGGCTTCCGCCCACGAGGGCGGCGCGCTCGCGCATGCCGACGATCCCGTGCCCGCCGTTGCCACTGCCGTTGCGCGCGTTGCTCGGTCCGGGGTCGGCGACCGTGATCACGAGCTCGTCCGCCCCCCACGAGACGTCGACGCTTGCCCGTCGCGCGCTCGAGTGCTTGAGCACGTTCGTCAGTGACTCCTGGATGATCCGATAGGCGGATAGGCCCGTAGACGCGGCAAGGGGAGTCGGTTCGCCCGAGACGCGCAGATCCACGTCGAGGCCGGTGGAGCGCGCGTCCCCGACGAGCGCGTCGAGCTCGTCGAGGCTCGCGTGCGGCGCCACGGGGGAGTCGCCGGCCGACCGGAGCACGCCGAGCAACCGGCGGAGGTCGTCGAGGTTCTTTCGCCCTACGTTCTGGATGCTTTGCAGAGCGCGGTCGGCTGCTTGGGGATCATCGTTAAGGACGCTGCGCGCCGCCTCGCTCTGGACGACCATCGCGGTGACGCCGTGGGCGACGATGTCGTGCAGCTCGCGCGCGATGTTGCCGCGTTCTTCGGCCACCGCGAGCCGAGCGCGTTCCTCGCGCTCGCGTTCCAGCAGCTCGGCCTTCGCCTCCAACTCCTCGGTGTAGGCACGCCGCGTGCGCGCGAGCGCGCCCAGGACCCACGCGCCGCCGTATATCAACAGGTCCTCCGGAACCGCCTGGTAGTCGCCCTCGAGGACCGGATTGGCGATCATCGCAACCGCGACGATCGCGGCCGTCACCGCCCGGATCGTCTTGCTCCCCAACGAAGCGACCGTGAAGATCGCGACCGGTGCCCCAAAAGCAAGCAGCGGGACCGTGAGG
>JALZCA010000109.1 GCA_030863285.1 Actinomycetota bacterium
CGCGCGAGCTCGAGACCAGGGCTACCAAAGCCGCCGAGGCGCGCGACCGCGACGTCCGTCGCGAACGGCGTGAGGCAGAGCGCGCCCGGCGCGAGCGAGACGATCTGAAACAGCAGTTGCGCGCCGCACGCAAGGAGGTGACGGAACTGCGCCGCACGATCCGCGACCTCGAGCGACGCGCCGCCGCGAACCGTTCCCGGTCGCAAGCTGCCAAAGAAGCAGTGGAAAAACGGCCCGCGCGGCGCCGGCCGCTTCGTCCTCCTCCCGGCCGATTCGAGGACGCGCCGGAGAGCCTCGCGGCGTGGCTCGAAACGTCGAACGTCAACGTTCTGATCGACGGCTACAACGTCACGAAGGCGGAGGAGGGTTTCGGGGACCTTCGCCTCCCGGAGCAACGTGAGCGTCTGATCGAGGCCGTGGCGCGCCTCGGTCTGAAGTACGACCTCGTGCCGACGATCGTCTTCGACGGTTCCGACGTGGCGCCGGGCACGCGCCGCAGAAAGAAACTCCCCGTGAAAGTGGAGTACTCGAAGCCGGACGAGATCGCCGACGATCACCTCATCGCTCGCCTCGCCGACCTCCCGACGGATCCGGTCATCGTCGTAACGAACGACCGGGAGTTGCAGGAACGCGCCCGGGCCAAGGGGGCCACCGTCGCGACCTCGAATCAGCTGCTCGCGCTCGTGCGGTGAGCCGTCAGGCCGGCCACATGTCGCCGTTGGCTATCTCCACGACGTTGCCTGCGGGATCCTTGAAATAGACCGAGTGGACGCCGCGACTCCAATCGGTCTCGTCGACGAGCTCGACGCCGCGCTGCCTGAGGTGCCCTTTCCAGCGCTCGTAACCCTCGGGCGGGACGGTGAAGCAGATATGGCCCGGCCCCGAAGCTCCATGAGGAGGCGGCCAATCCTGGCTGCGCGTCTCGTCGGCGTTGAACAGGAGAAAGACCTGTGAGCCGAGACGGAACGCCCACTTGCTCACACGCCTGAAACCGAGAACCTCCTCATAGAACCGGCGTGTTGCCGCTTCGGTCTCGCCGCTGCAATACAGAACCGACTCGAGGACTCCCGAGAGCGGAGGCGGCTGGTCGGACGAGGCCATCTGCGTAGTAAGCCACACGGGAATGGCCGGCGGCTCGGAAAACTGTCGCAGGTCCCCTCTACGGTCTCTTCAACGACGGCAGGACCGGCCGGCGCCGGGCCAAGAGGAAGGGGCCGAGATGAAGATCGACTGCACGAGCTGCGAGATGTATCGCTCGAGTCACTGCGACGACTGCCTGGTGACCGCGCTGCTGCACCCGCCCGAGGGCGAGGTCGAGATCGAAGAGGACCTCGACGAGCCGCTCGGCGCGCTTGCGGGGGCCGGGCTGATCCCCGTCCTGAAGTTCAGACCGCGGCGGGAACCGGCTGACGAGCTCGAGCAGGAGCAGGCAGACACGGGCTAGGCGGCGCAGCGCCCTTAGGCTCGGGCGCATGTCGATACCGCGGGCGCTGGTCGTGGTGCTGCTGGTCGCGACGGCCGCGGCCGTCCTCGTTGGCTGGTCCTCGCGCGCTCCAGCCGAGGTGCGTGAGGCCGACCCCGGCAGGGCCGCTACCGATCCCTCGCTCGGCGACGACTTCACCGACGCGCAGATCGAGCGTCACGGGATCTACCGGCGCTCGACCTACCTCGGTTTCCTGGCCGCCTTCCTCGTCGAGGTCGTCGCGCTAGTGCTCCTCGCGCGCGGCCCCCTCGCGGGGGTGATCGACGCGGTCGAGGGATGGCGCGGGGGCCTTGCCTTGCGTGCCGCCGCGATCGGAGTGCTCGTCGCCGCGTTCACCACGGTCGCGGCGCTCCCGCTGGCGTTCGTGCGCGGACATCTCATCCCGAAGGCGTGGGGGCTGTCGACGCAGGACCCCGCCGGGTGGGCGATCGACTTCCTGAAGGGCTTTGCGATCGCCGGCGTCATGGCGGCCATAGCGACGGTCGCGTTCTTTGCTCTGGTCCGCTGGCAGCCGCGCGCGTGGTGGGTGTGGGGCTGGGCCGCGTTCACGTTGCTGACGGCCCTGCTCGTGTGGGTCTACCCGGTCGTCATCGCGCCGCTGTTCAACAAGTTCACCCCGCTCGAGGACGACGCTCTGACGACGCGCATCCGAGCCGTCGCCGAGGAGGCCGGCGTCGAGGTCGACGAGGTCCTCGTGGCCGACGCGTCGCGCCGGACGACGAGCGAGAACGCGTACGTCGCGGGTCTCGGTCCGACGAAGCAGGTGGTTCTCTACGACACGTTGTTGCGTTCGGGGGGGCCGGACGAAACGCTCTTCGTCGTCGCGCATGAGCTCGGCCACCAAGAGGAGAACCACGTGCTGAAGGGTGTCGGGCTCTCGTCGCTGGGGCTGCTCGTGGGCTTCGCGCTCCTCAAGCTCCTCGCCGGCCGGAAGGCTCTATGGGACTGGGGCGGCGCCGATGGGATCGCGGATCTGCGCGCTCTGCCACTTCTGCTGTTGTTCGCCACGGTCCTGGGCGTCCTGCTCCTCCCGCTCCAGAACACGGTGTCGCGCAGCTTCGAAAGGCGTGCCGACGAGATCGCCTTCGAGCTGACCGAGGACCCAGACGTCGCCGTTCGATCCTTCCGGCGACTGGCTCTCTCGAACCTCGCGGACCTCCGGCCGCCGGACCTGGCGGTCTTCTGGCTGTTCACCCATCCGCCGCTGCCGGAACGCATCGAAGCGGCAATGGCCGCGAATCGAAACAAGCCGTAAAATCAACGCCTGCGGACGCGGTCGACGAGGACGCGCGTAAGCAGGTTCAGGTCGAACGACACGGTGATCGGCCCACGATCCAAGGGGGAGAGATGCCTGCTCAAACCATCGTCGATAGGTTCTGGGAGAGAGTCTCGGAGCACCCGCAGAAGCTCGCTCTTCGCTACAAGTCCGGCGGCACGTGGCGGGACGTCACCTGGCAGGACTACGGGGACGAGGTGAGGCGAGCGGGCAAGGGCCTTCTGTCCCTGGGGTTCCAGGCGGGCGACAAGATGTCCCTGCTCTCGGGTAACCGCCCGCGCTGGCACATCGCCGACGTCGCCTGTCTCTCGGTCGGGGGGGCTACCGCGCCGATCTACGTCACGAACTCGCCCGATCAGGTCGCCTACATCGTCGGGCACTCGGAGTCGAAGGTCATCTGTGTCGAGAACCAGGACCAGCTCGAGAAGGTCCTGAAGACGCGCGAGGAGCTCCCCAAGCTCGAGAAGGTCATCGTCTTCGAGGGCTACCAGGGCGACGCCGACCCGGACTTCGTGATGACCTGGGACGACTTCGTGAAGTCCGGTGACTCCGTCGACGATTCGGAGTTCGACAAGGCGCGCAACGCGATCAAGCCAGAGGACCTGGCGACGTTCGTCTACACGTCGGGCACGACGGGGCCGCCCAAGGCGGTGATGCTCACGCACGCGAACGTCTGGTGGACGGCGACGCACTCCGAGCAGCACATCCCGATCGGCGACGCCTCGACCGGACGAGCGCTGTCGTACCTGCCGCTCTCACACATCGCGGAGCGCATGATCTCGCACTTCCTCCAGATCTACTACGGGACCCAGACGTGGTTCGCGGAGTCGCTGCTTACGCTGCCGGACGACCTGAAAGAGTGCAGGCCGACCTACTTCTTCGGCGTACCGCGGGTATGGGAGAAGTTCTACGCCGGCATCCAGGCGAAGATGGCGCAGGCGGATCCCAACGACCGCAAGACCAAGCTCGCCAAGAAGGCGATCGCGCTGGGGCGGCAGGTGACCGAAGCCGAGCAGGAAGCAGTCGCTCGCGGCGGAAAGATGGCCGACGCGAAGATCCCACTCGGGGTAAAGCTCCAGCACAAGGCGCTCGACAAGCT
>JALZCA010000118.1 GCA_030863285.1 Actinomycetota bacterium
ATGCACGTGCGAGCGGGATCGAGCGTAAGGAGCAGGCCGTCGAGCAGCGCGAGGCAGAGCTCGTCCGGGCGCGCGCCGAGCTCGACCAGCTCGAACAGCAGGCGCGCATGGAGCTCGAGAGATCTGCAGGCATGACCGCCCAGGACGCAAAGCAGATGCTGATCGAGCGCATCCAGGACGAAGCCAAGCGGGAGGCGATGGCGCTCGTCAGAGACATCGAGGCAGAGGCGCGTGAGGAGGGTGACCGAAGGGCCCGCAAGATCATCGCGATCGCCATGCAGCGTGTCGCCTCGGACCTAACGACCGAGGCGACGGTCACGACGCTCACGCTGCCAAACGAGGACATGAAGGGCCGGATCATCGGCCGGGAGGGGCGCAACATCCGGGCCTTCGAGGCGGCGACCGGAACCAACATCATCATCGACGACACGCCCGAGGCGGTCGTGCTCTCGTGCTTCGATCCGATCCGGCGCGAGTTGGCGCGCCTCACGCTCGAGCGGCTCATCGGCGACGGTCGCATCCAGCCCGCGCGCATCGAGGAGATGCACGAGAAATCCAAGGCCGAGGTCGAGCGCGAGATCCGGGAGGCGGGGGAGTGGGCGGTCCTCGAGACCGGCATCACCGACATGCACCCCGAGCTGGTGCGAGTTCTCGGGCGCCTGAAGTTCAGGACGTCCTACGGACAGAACGTCCTCAAGCACGTCGTCGAGGCGTCGCATATCGGGGGCATGATCGCTTCCGAGCTGGGGACCGACGTCCATCTCGCTAAGCGCGCGACGCTCCTGCACGACATCGGAAAGGCGGTCACGCACGAAGTCGAGGGCTCGCACGCCCTCATCGGCGCGGAGATCGCCCGCCGGCTCGGCGAGAAGCCCGAGGTCTGTCATCCGATTGCCGCCCACCATAACGAGGTCGAGCAGCGCTCGATCGAGGACGTCATCGTTCAGACCGCGGACGCCATTTCCGGAGCGCGGCCGGGAGCCCGGCGCGAGACGCTCGAGACCTACGTCAAGAGGCTCGAGCGGCTCGAGCAGATCGCGATGGAGTTCGACGGGGTCGAGAAGGTCTACGCCATGCAGGCGGGCCGCGAGGTCCGGGTCATGGTCAAGCCGGAGACGGTCGACGACCTCCAGTCCGAGGTGATCGCACGCGATATCGCCAAGAAGGTCGAGGAGGAGCTGCAGTATCCGGGCCAGATCAAGATCATGGTGATCCGCGAGCTGCGTTCGTCGTCGTACGCCAAATAGCCTTACGCTTCTCGCCATGACCGCCGGCAACACCTATTTCATACGCACGTTCGGATGTCAGATGAACGAACACGACTCCGAGCGGCTTGCCGGGATGCTCGAGAGTGAGGGGTACATCCCGGTCGAACGTCCCGAGGACGCGAGCGTCGTCGTCTTCAACACCTGTTGCATCCGCGAGAACGCGGATCAGCGGCTCTACGGCAACCTCGGGCACATGAAGGCGATAAAGGACACCCGTCCCGACATGCGCATCGTCGTGGGCGGCTGTCTCGCCCAGAAGGACAAGCGCACGATCCAGGAGCGCGCCCCCTACGTGGATGTCGTCCTCGGCACGCACAACCTCGCGAGCCTGCCCCGTCTGCTCGACGAGTCGGCCCACGGGCCCGCCTTCGAGATACTCGAGCAGACCGAGATCTTCCCCTCGGCCCTGCCCGCGCGACGCATGTCGCCGTGGCATGCGTGGGTGTCGATCTCGATCGGTTGCAACAACTCGTGCACCTTCTGCATCGTGCCCGCCGTGCGCGGCAAGGAGATCTCGCGGCGACCCGGGGACATTGCCGGCGAGGTCGCCGGTCTCGTTTCCGACGGCGTGGTCGAGGTCACCCTTCTGGGCCAGAACGTCAATTCGTACGGACGCGACATCGACGGCACGCCGCTGTTCGCGTCGCTGTTGCGCCAACTGGACGAGATCGATGGGTTGGAGCGGGTCCGCTTCACCAGTCCCCATCCCAAGGACTTCAAGGCGGACACGGTCGCGGCGATGGCCGAGTGTCGCTCGGTGTGCGAGCACATCCATCTGCCGGTGCAGGCGGGATCCGACCGCGTGCTGAAACGTATGAAGCGCGCGTACACCCGTAGGCGCTATCTCGACAAGGTCAAGATGGTGCGCGACGCGATTCCCGACGTCGCCATAACGACCGACATAATCGTCGGCTTCCCCGGCGAGACCGAAGAGGACTTCCAGGACACGCTTTCCCTCGTCGAGGAGGCGCGCTACGACCAGGCTTACACGTTCCAGTACTCGCCCCGCCCGATGACCGAGGCGGCGTCGTTCGACCAGCAAGTGCCCAAAGAGGTCGTGCAGGAGAGGTTCGAACGCCTGGTGGAGATGCAGAACGCGATCTCGCTCGAGCACAACAAGGCGACGGTCGGTCGCACCGAACGCGTCCTGGTGGAGGGTCCTTCGAAGAAGGATGCTGCCCGGCTCACCGGAAGGACGCGCACGAACAAGGTCGTGCACTTCGACTCCGACGGCGCGGAGCCCGGGGCTTTTCGCAGCGTGCGTATCACCGGTGCCCGCACCCACCATCTCGAGGGCGAGGTTGTCGAAGGCGACGAGCGTTCACCCCGCGCGCCCCGAGGGTTGTCGCTTCCACTCCTGTCGGCGACGCCGTCGGGCTGCGCCTCCTGCAACTGATACGCGGCGCGGTCGTCCCGCACGCGCCGGTTCTCGTTCCACAGATCACCGGACCTGAGACGCAAAGCGCCAGTGTTTCCATCCAGAAGGCGCTGTCGGAGATCGATCCAGGCGCAGCGGATCTAGTGATCGTGCTCTCTCCACACGGCCGGCGCACGGGCGTCCACCGGCGGCCCGCGGGGGATCTGAGCCCCTTCGGCTACCCGCATGTGGGCCTGGTCGTCAACGAGCACGAGGATCTGGCCGCGACGCTCGCGGAAGCGTGGGCGGTGGAGCTCCTCGACGAGCCCGTCGATCACGGGATCATCGTTCCCTTCATCCTGTGGGAGCCGAAAGACGAACCGGCGCGCGTGCCCGCGATTCTCACCGCCTCGCTCGCGGAGCGTTCTCCGGCCGCCGAAACGGGGCGCGCCTTCGCCGAGGCGGTGATCAAGGCGACCACGGACCTCGACGTCTTGTTCGTCGCGAGCGTGAACGGGTCGCCGGGCCTCTCGCCACGCGCGCCGCTGACGGAGATCGAAGGAGCGCGGGAGCTCGAGGAGGCCTTTCTTGCGGCGCTTCGCTCGGATGCGGCCGAGGTCGAGGGCGTCGCGCGCGCTTTGGCGGAACGCGCCGGCTCGTGCGGGCTCGGCCCCCTCACCGCGTTCGCTTGCCTCTGCGCGGGCCGATCCTCAGAGGTGCTTGCTCACGAGGAACCCGTCGGCGTCGGCTACACGGTCGCGCTCTCGAATGCCTGAACGAGCGCGGGTCCGGGCGCTCGTCGGACCGACCGCGGTCGGCAAGACCGAGGTGTCGCTCGCGGTCGCGCAGGCCATCGACGCCGAGATCGTCTCGGTTGACTCGATGCAGGCTTATCGAGGGATGGACGTCGGCACTGCGAAGGCGTCACCGGCGCAACGAACCTCCGTCCCTCACCACCTCGTCGACGTCTTCGATCCGAGCGAGGAGGTAACCGTTGCTCAGTTCCAGGCGCTCGCGCGCGCCGCGATAGACGACATCTCTAAGCGCGGGCGAGTACCGCTTCTCGTCGGGGGTTCCGGCCTCTATTTCAGGAGCGTGGTCGACGACCTTCGCTTTCCGCCTCGGTCCGAGACGCTGCGCACCTCGTTGGCCAAGGAGGCAGAGGACGTCGGAGCGGAGACACTGCACGCGCGCTTGCGAGAACTGGATCCCGCGGCCGCGGCAAAGATGGAGCCCGGCAACGCGCGCAGGATCATCAGAGCCCTCGAGGTGATCGAGCTGACGGGACGTCCCTTCTCCGACAACGACACGTGGGAGCGGTTCGAGTCGCGCTACGACTTGAGGGTCGCCGGTCTGGAGCTTCCGCGCGAGGTGCTCTACGACAGGATCGCGGCGCGCATCGACAGGATGTTGCAGGAGGGGCTCCTGTCCGAGGTGGCCGCGCTGAAGCAATCCGGCTTCGGTCGCACCGCGGGTCAGGCGCTGGGCTACCGCCAGGCGCTGGAGGCGGCCCCCGACTCCACTCTTGCGGGCCTGCGCGACGACATCGTGCGCGCCACCAAGCGCTTCGCCCGTCGCCAGGAGTCGTGGTTCCGGGCGGACCCCCGCGTCCGCTGGTTCGACGCCGAAGACCCGGAACTGACGGCGCGCCTCGTGCGCTACTTCGAGGACTCCGAGCGATGACCGCCGCCGCGGCAAGCAGGCCACATCCGCACGGTATTTTGAGGACATGAGGTTTTCGAAGTACCACGGCATCGGCAACGACTTCGTGATGATCGCCGACCCGGAGGACGCCCTGACTCTCGAGCAGGACGTCGTCCGGCGCCTGTGCGACCGCCGCTTCGGCGTGGGCGGCGACGGCGTCATCCGCGTCGCTCCTGGGCGCGACGGCGGTCACTTCTTCATGGATTACGTCAACTCCGACGGCTCCATAGGCGAAATGTGCGGCAACGGCATCCGCTGCCTCGCGCTGTTCGCCCGCGCCGAGGGCCTGACGTCGGACAAGACCCTGCGGGTCGAGACGCGCGCCGGACTGAAGACGGTCGAGATAAGAGGTGACCTCGTTCGAGTCGACATGGGCGCGCCGATCTTCGAGCCGGCGGCAATCCCGGTCGGCCTCGACGAGGGAGTCGATCCGCTCCACGCCAAGCTGCAGACGGATCAGGGGATGGTCGAGGTCACCTGTCTCTCCATGGGTAACCCGCACGCAGTTGTCTTCGTCGACGACGCTCTCGCGGCCCCCGTGACGACGCTCGGCCCGATCATCGAGAACCACCCTGCCTTCCCCAACCGGGTGAACGTCGAGTTCGCAACCGTCGAGCAGCCCGATCGCATCCAGATGCGGGTGTGGGAGCGGGGCTCGGGCGAGACGCTCGCGTGTGGGACGGGGGCCTGTGCGGTTGCGGTCGCGGGGCGTTTGCTCGCCAACGCCGATCAGAAGATGACTATCGCGCTGCCGGGCGGTGAGCTAGAGGTCGAATGGCGCGGATCGCTCGAGGACGAGGCGACCGTCTACCTGACCGGGCCCGCAGTCGAGAGCTTCCGCGGCGAGCTCGATCTCGAGGCGTATTCGTGAGGACCGCGCAGCGCATCGAGAAGCTGCCCCCTTATCTGTTTGCCGAGATCGACCGCAAGGTTGCGGAAGCAAAGGCGCGGGGGGCCGACATCATCTCGTTCGGCGTCGGCGACCCGGATCTGCCGACACCCGACGTGATCGTCGACGCGCTGTCTGAGGCGGCGCGCGATCCCGGCACGCACCGCTATCCCTCCTACACGGGGCTTCCGGAGTTCCGTGCTGCCGTGGCCGACTGGTACGCGCGACGCTTCGGCGTCAAGCTGGATGCGGACGACGAGGTACAGCCTCTGGTGGGCTCCAAAGAAGGGATCTTCCACCTGCC
>JALZCA010000080.1 GCA_030863285.1 Actinomycetota bacterium
CGCGGGATGCGAGCCGAGACCTGCCGGTCGCATCCGTAGCGAGTGCAGCCGACGTTGTAGAGCTTCGATAGCGGACTTGCATAAGCAAGGCCCATGCCCCATGCGTCAGACGTGGACAGGTGAGCCGAGGACTTGTAGCCGACCAGGGCCTTGTTGACCATCAAGCTCGAATCGGGGTCGATCGCCGGCGAGTTGGGGATCGGGGTGTTCCAGAAGCTCGTGTCGGAGTAGAGGCGAGGAAACGATCCCGACTGCGCCTTCGTCGTGACGCGCTCGGTGTCGCTTGCGATGACCGCTCCGCCCGCGCCGAGGGCCTGGACCTCGTAGTCGTAGCTCGTCGACTGCCACAGCAGGTAGTCCGAATAAGTGAGCGTCCCGCTGACCGCCACGTTGTCGATCAGGCGCCCCTCGCGGTAGATGCGTGCTCTCGTCGTGCCGGTCGGCAGCATCCACGAGATCTTCGCGGAGTACGAGGTGGGAGCCGTGACCGTGACATCCGTGACCGGGTTGTCGGTGGGGTCGGGGTCCGGCGTGACCGTGGGATCCGGGTCGGGAGTGACGGTCGGGTCCGGCGTGGGCTCGTCCGTGGGGTCGGGGTCGGGCTTCGGCTCCTCGCTCGGGTCAAGCGTGCGGTCGACCCAGTTCTTCTTGCACATCGTCAGCTTCGTCCCCGGGTTCGTCTTGGCCTCGAAGACCGCGGCAAACCAGATGCGTCCGCCGTCCTGCTGCATCGCGACTCCGACGTGGCGGAAGCGCCCGGTGCGGAGGTTCTCGAGATACGAGGGGCTGGCCAGCATGGCAGAGCGAAGCCCGTCGAGACTGACGCCGTAACCGACGTTGTGGCCCACGATCCGCTCCCGTGTGACACGGTGACGCAGGGTCCAGTCCGGGCTGCGGAAGAGGTCGTCTCGACTCGCCATGTCGGCAACGTGGCGCTGCGCTACGCGCGAGAGGTGGCGGTCGAGGTCGAGCGCCCGACGGCCTTTGCGAACGCGGTCATCGGAGATCGCGGCAGCCAGCTGGCGCTCGGCGTTGGTGTGGCGAAAACAAGTCTCTTCGTCTCCGCTGGCTCCGGCCCCCGTCGGCAGCGCAACGGCAAGAAGAACGGCTGCCCCAAGGGCAGAGGTGAGGCGTCGCAACGAGTTCCTCCCATTCGGCGGCTGGGCTGCCCCGGAGGGGCCCCTGGCTTTGCGTCCCTGCGTCGCCGCAGGTTTGCCCTTGTCGTTGGTGTTGCACCTAGTGATTCGGCGTCGGAGGCCGCGAACTTGACTGCGGGCGAGTAGAAAGCTCACCCATATGTGGGGGATTTTTCGCGGGACGAGCCGCTAGAGGACTATGCGCTGCTGCAGACTTCTTCGTAGATGCGCTCGTAGGAGCGGGCGGCCCGGCTCCAGCTGTGGTGCTCCTTCACGTAGGCACGCGCGGCCTCGCCGACCCTGCTCGCTCGATCGCGGTCGCTTAGGAGATCGGAGATGTGCGAGGCGATCTCGCTGGGTGAAGATCCCACCAGCAGGTCCTCGCCGTGACGGACCTCCATGCCTTGCACGGCAAGAGGCGTGGCCACGCAGGCAATGCCGTTCGACATCGCCTCGAGAAGCTTGTTCTTGATGCCGGTGCCCGACACCATCGGACAGGCGTAGACGCTCCCAGAACTGAGCCACGGCTCCATCGCCTCGACCTCGCCGGTTACCTCGACATCCTCCACCTCGGCGAGCGCTCGGACGCGCGCGTTCGGTCGGCGACCGATGATCACCGCGTGAGCTTCGGAATGACTTTGCTTGACGAGTGGAAGGATGTCGCGCACGAGCATCTCCGCGGCCGCGACGTTCGGTGCATAGCTCATCACGCCGGTGAAGAGGATGCGCCCGGCTTTTCTATTGGGCGGCCCCTTGGGCGCGAACTTCTCCATATCGACCCCGTTGGGGACGACGTCGAGGCGCAAGGACGGCGCCAGTGACTGCAACGCCTGCTTGTCTTCGTCGGTGACGACGACAACGCGCTCGAAGAGGCTGAAGTCACTCGCCTCGAATCTGCGAACGCGCTTCGCCTCGGTGCGCAGTATCGCCCTACGCACGCCGCGCGCTTGGTCGGCCCAGGCTTCGACGTTCAGGTGCCAGGCGTCGAGCGCGGCGAGGACCGCCGGCACCCCCTCCAGATAACGCCCCGTGGCCGCGAGTGACCCCGTGCTGACATGCACGACGTCAGGACGGAAAGAAGCAATCTCCTCTTTCAGTGCGGACCTCATGCGGCGCGCCAACTCGTCGACTTTCATCGGTCTCCGCAGCACAAGGCCGCGGCCGAGCGACAACGACGTCTCGAGCACCCAGCGTGGTGAACGCCGGCGCGGCGCGGGGAGCGCGCGCATGGCGACCTTTATCGAAGCATCATCGATCTGTGCCGCCGAGCGGAAACCCAGAATGCGTACCTGATGGTCGCGATTGAGCTCCGACGTAAGAGCATTTAAGTAAAGACGGAACCCGTCGGGAGGAGGGAGCGGAAGATCCTGCACGCAAAAGAGGATTCGCATACCGCAGTATAAGAAGCTGGCACGTCGCAAAAGGTTGCGACTGCACAAATCCCGGTGGCACTATGTTGGCTCGTTCACCAGCCCGGAAGGTCCCTCCATGTCAGGACTCGTCGCCGTCGTGTCCACGGCGCGCGAAAATCCCGTTCGAGAAGACGAGATAGACAAACTCACCGACGCGTACGTCGCAACGCGCGGCGAAGGCAGTCGCCACGCTGCGCGCGTCGACGACCGACTGCGCCTCGTCAAGATCGATACGGCGCATCCGCAACGACCGGGGGTCGAGGAACAAGACGGCTCGTGGGTCGCGGCCACCGGTGCACCGCACGGACCGGATTCGCTCGTCCGCACGCGCCCAGAGGACCTCGACGGCCAGTTCGCGCTCGTCGCCTACGATCGCGCTGCCGATCGAATCTCGATCGCCTCGGACCCGTTCGGGTTTCAGACTCTTTACGTCGCCGGCGGTCGTGACCGCATGTACGTGACCAGCTCGGCCATCGCCCTCGCGCGTTACCTGCACTCGGCTCCCAACCGGATCGGCCTGCTGGCCTTCTTGCGATCGGGCTACCAATTCGGGAAGACGACGCAGTGGGAGGGAGTCGAGCGCCTCGACCCCGCCCAGGAGTGGATCATCAACGAGAACCGCGTCGTGAAGCGCACCTATTGGCACCCGGAAGTAGATCGCCGCGTGTGGTCGCTGTCGTTCGACGCCGCGGTCGATCACTGCATCGAAACGTCGGTTTCCGCGCTCGCCGACACACTGGGGTCGGCGCCACCGATGTGGTCCGACCTAACGGGCGGTTACGACAGCCGCGCGCTCAACCTCCTACTCGCTCGGGCCGGCATCGACTTCGCCACGACGACGCGCGACACGCCACAGGTCGAAGACATCGAGATCGCTTCAGAACTAGCGGAGGCCGCGGGGTGGGAGTGGTTCCACACACGCCTGCCGGAAGAGTGGCACAAACAGGTGGTCGATGAGATGCCGGTGGCGCTGGGATGGGCCGACGGGCACCTCGAGGTCCTGCAGTTGTCGCGCGTGCTATGGCCGCACAAGGTACTGGCCGAGACGAAACCCACTCTGCTGAGCTCCGGCGGGGGCGAGCACTTCCAGTACGCGGGCTGGAAGTCGGAGTTCCTGCGCGCGGGCCGCTCGAACAGATTGAACATGGACAACTTCATCAGCATGGTCATGCTGCGCCCATCGAACACCTCGGTTTTCAAAGCCGACCCGACGCCTGAGGTCAAAGAAGACTTCCGTCGTCGCCTCGAGGAGTACGCGGCCCCCTACTCGGACGAGCTGAACACGGTCCAGGGTGACGTGCTCTATGCCTACAAGTCCATGGGCCATTTCGGCGCCTACGCCGCGAGTGACTCGGCGTACCTGAGCGCGCAGATCCCCTTCTACTTCAAAGACGTGTTCGGTGCCGCCTTCTCCACGAACTTCCGTTACCGCAACGCGCACAGGTTGTTCCGCCATCTCATGCACCGGCTCGATCCGAAGCTCGCGGCAATGAGGACGAGCCGCGGGGGCCCCGCGATCCCGCAGCGTCCGAGGAACGTCCACCTGTTCTGGCCGTACTACGCAACTCTCGGGCGCAAGGCGATAAACAAGATCAGCCACAAGACGACGGGCAAGACCTTTCTCGCCGCGCCTCCGCCGACGTGGGCGTGGGAGGACAAAGCCAACAACGCGGTGCTCGATCACTTGAGCCGCGAGGAACCGTTTCGGCACGCGCACCTGCGCTCGGCGCCGCTTTACGACGCCGCGCGCCTAGACGCGTTCCTGGCGGCGGCCCGGGCCCCGGGGTTCACCGAGACGCCGATGCTGGGGAGGATCGTCACAACGGAGCTGGCTCTGCGCGCGGTCGATCAGTCCCTCTAGCTCATCCCCGGCCGAGGTCGGTCAACCGCCGCCCGACGACCCGGCGGGCGAGACCCCAGTTGCCG
>JALZCA010000152.1 GCA_030863285.1 Actinomycetota bacterium
GACGCCCTCGACGATGTCGTCGTCCGAGGTCGCGTAACTGAGGCGTCCGTAGCCCGGGCCCCCGAACCCCTCGCCTGGAACGAACGCGACCTTTGCCTCTTCGAGCACGACTGCGGCGAGTTCGAGGTCCGACTCGACCCGCCGCCCGCGGATCGTGCGTCCGAGAACGCCCGTGAAGTTGGGGAAACAATAGAAGGCGCCCTGTGGTTCGTACGAGACGACGCCCTCGATCTCGTTGAGCATCTTGTGCATCGTCTGTCGCCGCCGGTCGAAGGACTCACGCATCTCGAAAGCCGCCTCGAGGCCGCCCTCGACTGCCGCGAGAGCCGCTGCCTGCGCCACGTTCGAGACGTTCGAGTTCGTGTGCGACTGCAGCGACGCAGCCGCCTTGATCACCGCTTGCGGTCCGATCATCCAGCCGACGCGCCACCCGGTCATCGCGTAGGTCTTTGCAACTCCGTTGATGACGATGCAGCGTTCGATGAGTTCGGGGACCTCGACCGGCATCGAGGAGAACTGGTTGTCGCCGTAGACGAGGTGCTCGTAGATCTCGTCGGTGACGACCCACAGCCCGCGCTCGACGGCCCACCGACCGATCTCCGCGACACGGTCGCGTTGATAGACCGCGCCGGTCGGGTTTGAGGGCGACACGAACAACAGGATCTTTGTCTTGTCCGTGACGGCAGCATCGAGTTGGTCGATGGTCACCTGGAAGCCGGTCTCCTCGCTCGTTGGGAGCACGACCGGCACCCCGTCGGCGAGCTTGATCATCTCGGGATAGCTGACCCAGTAAGGGGCCGGGACGAGCACCTCGTCACCCGGGTCGAGCAACGTCAGGAAGGTGTTGTAGAGCGCCTGCTTGCCGCCGTTCGCGACGAGGACCTGCGAAGCGTCGACCTCGAGGCCCGAGTCGCGCTTGGTCTTGGCGGCAACGGCACTTCGTAGTTGCGGCAGCCCGGCCGCAGGGGTGTAGTGGTGGAAGAGCTCTTTGCTCGCCGCCTCCTCCGCCGCAGCAACGATGTGCGCGGGGGTCGGGAAGTCGGGCTCGCCGGCCCCGAAGCCGATGACGTTTTCGCCGGCGGCCTTGAGGGCCTTCGCCTTCGCGTCGATCGCAAGCGTCGACGATTCGGTGATCCCGCCCACCCGGGCGGAGATGGAATGTGAGATGGGACTACCTCTCTATCCGGCGCCGTCGGTCGCTTCGACGACCAGTGTCCTGCGAAGGCCGTCGCTCTGCGCGGATCCAACTCGGTCGGATCGGCGATTGCAGCCCGATGATATGGCAGGGTTTTCAGTGTGCGGCTTGATCGCACCTGAGGACGCGAAAAGGAGTTGCGTGGAGCCTTCCGACATCAAGATCCCGACAGACCTGTTGCCGGGAGACGGGCGCTTTGGGTCCGGGCCCTCGAAGGTGCGACCCGAAGCACTCGCGGCGCTCTATCGGGCCGGGAATGGCTTTCTCGGCACGAGCCATCGCAAGGAAGGCGTTCGCGCCGCCGTCGGTCGGCTGCGTGACGGTCTCGTCAACCTGTTCGGGCTTCCCGACGGGTACGAAGTCGTGCTGGGCAACGGGGGGACGACCGTCTTTTGGGACGCGCTCATCTTCGGCCTCATCCAACGTCGCAGCCAACACGTGGTCTTCGGCGAGTTCTCGACGAAATTCGCTCAGGCCGCGGCCCTTGCTCCATTCCTCCAAGAGCCTGAAGTCATCTCGTCCGAGCCGGGCTCCCATCCCGAGCCGAAGCCGACCGAGGGCATTGACGTCTACGCGCTCACGCACAACGAGACGTCGACCGGCGTCGCCATGCCCGTTCGCAGGGTCCCAGGCGACGGATTGATCGCGGTCGATGCCACGTCGGCGGCCGGGGGCCTGAGGGTGGATCCATCCGAGTTCGACGTGTACTACTTCGCGCCGCAGAAGTGCTTCGCTTCGGACGGCGGCTTGTGGCTCGCGCTGTGCTCGCCCGCTGCAGTCGAGCGCATTGAGCTCCTGGCCGACGCCGACCGCTACATACCGCCGTCTATCGATCCGTTGATCGCGCTCGAGAACTCGCGTCAGAACCAGACGTACAACACACCGGCGCTCGCGACGATCTTCCTCATGGCCGAGCAGATCGAGTGGCTGCTCGACAACGGGGGCCTGGAATGGGCTGCAAGCCGGTGCGACCGCTCTGCGGACGTCGTGTACGGCTGGGCCGATCGCAATCCGCTAACCGCACCCTTCGTCGCGGATCCCGCGCAACGCAGCCACGTCGTAGCAACCATCGACTTCGACGATTCCGTCGACGCGAAAGCCGTCGCGGCCGCTTTGCGAGCAAACGGGATCGTCGACACCGAGCCTTATCGAAAGCTGGGGCGGAACCAATTGCGTATCGCCCTCTACCCGGCGATCGAAAGCGCGGACGTAGAGGCCCTTACGCGCTGCATCGATTTCGTGGTCGATGGACTCTCCTAGCTTTCGGCGGGCAACGCCCGACGACGTCGAGCGCATCGCCGAGATCCACGTCGCGGCTTGGCGCGCCGCCTATCGGGGTCTTATCGACGACGCCGCGCTGGATGATCGCACCGTTGCCAAGCGGATCGCGCAGTGGCGAGAGGTCGTCGAGGGCGACGCGTTCCCGGCCCACGCCGTGTACGTGGCAGAGGTCGATAGAGAGATCAAGGGTTTTTCACAGGTGGGTCCAAGCGACGACCCCGATGCGAGCGTCGAGCCGACGTTTCACGTTTATGCGCTCTACCTCGATCCCGCCGAACGAGGCAGAGGACTCGGCACTGCGCTGCTCGACCACGTCCTGCGCGAGGCCGCGTCCTCTGGGTACACGCTTACGACCCTCTACGTCTTGATCGAGAACGACGGCGCGCGACGCTTCTATGAACGTCACGGCTGGGAGGCAGAGCCGGACATCGTGACCGAGTGCCTCGGGGACGGCACGAAGGCGCCGCAAGTTCGCTATCGCAAGCGTCTGCAGGCGCAGTCGGCGGCGACGCCGTGACAGTTAGCATTTCGAGGCCATGAAAGTCCTCGTCAGCGACAGCCTTTCGGAGGCCGGAGTCGAAGCTCTGGCCCAGCACGCCGAGGTCGACGTCCGCACCGGACTGTCTGCCGAAGAGCTCTCGGAGATCATCGGTGGCTACGACGCTCTTGTAATCCGTTCCGCGACGAAGGTGACCGCCGACGTCATCGAGCGGGGCGAGAACCTGAAGGTGATCGGGCGCGCCGGGATCGGCCTGGACAACGTCGACGTGGACGCCGCTACGCGTCACGGCGTCATGGTTGTGAACGCGCCGCAGTCGAACGTCCTCTCGGCTGCCGAGCACACGATGGCGCTGCTGCTCGCTCAGGCGCGCAACATTCCCCAAGCCCATGCCTCGTTGAGCGGGGGGACATGGAACCGAGAGCGCTGGCAGGGCGTCGAGCTTCACGGGAAGACCCTTGGCATCGTCGGGCTGGGTCGCGTGGGGACGCTCGTTGCGCAAAGAGCGAGTGCGTTCGGCATGCGTCTGATCGCATACGACCCGTATCTTGCGGCGGGGCGCGCGGCGCAGATGGGCGTCGAGATGGTTGCGACGGTTGCCGACGTATGTCGCCGGGCGGATTTCCTCACGATCCACCTTCCCAAGAGTCCCGAGACGATGGGCATCGTCGGTGAGGCAGAGCTAGCGGCCGCCAAACCTGGGCTGCGCGTGGTGAACACCGCGCGCGGGGGTCTGGTCGACGAGGACGCACTCGTGACCGCGTTACAGGAGGGGCGCGTCGCGGGGGCCGCGGTCGACGTCTTTTCGACGGAGCCGATCACCGAGCATCCCCTGTTCGGCATGGAGAACGTCGTCGTCACGCCTCACCTCGGCGCGTCCACTGCTGAGGCACAGGACAAGGCGGGGATGGCGATCGCCGAGCAGGTAGCCCTCGCGCTCCGCGGCGAGTTCGTTCCCTTCGCCGTGAACCTCGACGCCGGTTCGGACATCCCCGAGCCGGTTCGTCCTTACATGAAGCTCGCGGAGACGTTGGGGCGCCTTGCGGTCGCTCTTGCCGGAAGCGGTATCGAGCGATTGCGCTTCGACTTCCACGGCAACATCGCGGAACATGACACGCGCGCGTTGACTCTTTCGGCCCTAAAGGGCGCGTTCTCGAACGTGGTTCACGAGCCGGTGACCTTCGTCAACGCTCCGCTCGTCGCCAAGGAGCGTGGCGTGTCGATCTCGGAATCCAAGTCACCGCAGTCCCTCGACTACGTCAACCTTCTCGAAGTTCATGCAGAGTGCGAGGGGGACCCCGTCTCGGTGGCGGGCGTCCTCGTCGGCAAGCGCGACAACGAACGGCTCGTGCGCGTCTACGGCTACGAGCTCGACATGGCGTTCTCGCCGATCATGACTTTCTTTCGCTACGAGGATCGTCCCGGAGTCGTGGGGACGGTCGGGAGCCTCCTCGGGGAAGCCGGCATCAACATCGCGAACATGCAGGTGGCCCGGCATAACGAGGGGGGAGAGGCACTCATGGGGATGGCCGTCGACTCACCGATCCCCCAGGAGGTCCTCGACCGCATCAAGCGGGAGGCCGACCTGAAGGACGTTCGTTTGATCGTGCTCGAAGATTAGAGTCGTGCGTGGTAGCGACTTGGCATGCGGCGGCGGCCGTCTCGTGAGGGACGGCGGGAGGAGGCAGGGATGCCGATAGATCCGGTCGACAAGATCTGGATGAACGGGCAGCTCGTGGATTGGGACGACGCACGCGTTCACGTCCTCACGCACGCTCTTCACTACGGGTCCGGGGTGTTCGAAGGCGTACGTTGCTACGACACCGCGCGCGGGTCGGCCGTGTTCCGATTGCGCGATCACTACCTGCGTATGCAGCGCTCGGCGCGCATCTTCCAGATGGAGATTCCCTACGGCGTCGACGAACTGACCCAGGCGACCTTCGACGTCATCAAGACGAACGGGTTGAAGGAGTGCTACGTGCGGCCGCTCGCTTATCGGGCCTTCGGTGGAGAGATGGGCGTCAATCCGGCGGCGAACCCCGTCGACGTCTCGATCGCGGTGTGGGCGTGGGGCGCCTATCTCGGTGAGGACGCGGCAAGCAAGGGCGTGCGCGTGACTTTTTCTTCGTGGCGTCGCGGCGACCCCAACATCATCCCGCCGAGCGCGAAGGCAACAGGCGCGTACATCAACGCTTCGATGGCGAAGCTTGAAGCCACCCAAGCGGGATTCGACGAGGCGATCATGCTCAACCCGCACGGCCGTGTGTCGGAGGCCACCGGCCAGAACCTCTTTATGGTCAAGAACGGCGAGTTGCTCACGCCTCCGCTCGTCGACGGGCCCCTGCCGGGAATAACCCGTGAGTCGGTGATGCAGATTGCTCGGGATCTCGGGACGCCGATCTACGAGACCTCACTGAGCCGTGGTGACCTCTACACGGCCGAGGAGGTCTTTCTCACCGGCAGTGCCACCGAGGTCATACCTATACGAGAGATCGACGGACGAACGTTTGAGCCGGGGCCCATCACGCAGACGCTGCAACAGAGGTATGCAGACATCTGCCGGGGCCGTGACGAGAAGTATTACGACTGGCTGGACTTCGTCGAGTAGTCGGGCCGCGCATGGCAGCGGACGTAACCGAACCGGAGCCTAGAGCTCAGCCGAGGAAGGTTCGCTTTAGCTGGCGCAGGTTCCTGGTCTTTCTGCTGTTGGTTGCGCTGGTCTTGATCATCGGACGGTTCACGGACTCTGTGGTAGCGGAGCTCATCTTCGTCGTTGCCGCCCTCGCGATCCTGGTCGGGCTCACGGTTTCCGACATCATCAAGCGCCGGAGCTCTGACCGTGCCGGCGGGGATGGTCCGCTGTTCGTTCCCGGGCCGTACGGCGGCTCGGCGAGCGCGGATGGAGGGTCGGATGGAGGCGGTGACTCGAGCCCCAGTGACTTCGGTGGCGGGGACTTCGGTGGCGGAGATTTCGGTGGCGGAGGCAACTAACTCAGCACGACGCGTTGCCGACTGGGCCTCTGTGCAAAATGTGGCGCGCGCCACAGTTACGAAAAAAGTTTCTCGAGATGGGCGTTGTGCGCGCGGTTTGTGTCGCACCCCTTGTATTGAATGTGTTGCATGCAGACACAAACGATGCATGCCGATCTCATAGATCAGGCCGTCGAGCTGCTGGAAAAGGCCAACGCCGGTTTGCAACCGGAGTTGCTCACAAGCGACGCGGCCAAAGACCTCATGGCTCGCTACGCGCGGGCCGAGAAGCTCGCCGCGTTCGGGGTCACCGCGCTCAGTCGCAAGGTCGCCGAGCCGGCGCAGGTGGCGCGCGTCACGGGAACGTCGCTCGGCAAGGCCAAGGCCGTGGTCACCACCGGCAAGGTCGCGGCGCAATCCGAGGACCTGTCATCTGCGCTCCAACACGGCGAGATCTCCCTGGACCAGGCAACCGCGATCGCCGCGGCCGAAGAGTCCGCTCCCGGCTCTGCTCGCGCTCTGGTGGCGGTCGCCCAAGAACAGCCCTTTCACGTGCTGAGGGAAAAGGCGCGCAAGACCAAGCTGGAGGCCGAGCAGCACAAAGGCTTGGCTCAGCGCCAGCA
>JALZCA010000162.1 GCA_030863285.1 Actinomycetota bacterium
GCTCGAGAGCGCGGCGCCAACCTGCATAGGCGGAGTCCGCCTCGTCGCGGGAAGCCCGTGGCTCGAACTCCGCGGCCGCGGTCCAACGCTCCTGAATCTCCGACTTCCCATCCCACACGCCCGCCGCGAGACCGGCGAGGTAGGCCGCGCCCATCGCGGTCGTCTCGAGGTTCGCCGGGCGCCGCACGACCACGCCGAGCTGGTCGGCCTGGATCTGACAGAGCAGGTCCATGACGCTGGCGCCGCCGTCGACCCTCAACTCGACCGGGGGAGTCGCGGTGTCGGCGGTCATCGCCTCGACGACGTCGCGCGTCTGAAAGGCCATCGCCTCTACCACGGCGCGGGCGAGGTGCGCCTTGGTGGTCCCGCGGGTCATCCCGACCCAGGCGCCGCGCGCGTACGGGTCCCAGTGCGGTGCGCCTAGCCCGGTGAAGGCGGGCACGAGGTAGGTGCCGCCGGCGTCGTCCACGCTCGCCGCGAGCGGTCCCGTTTCCGCGGCCTCGGAGATCACGCCGAGCCCGTCGCGCATCCACTGGATCGCGGCCCCCGTGACGAAGATGCTGCCCTCGATCACGTAGTCGACCTCGCCGCCGATGTCCCACGCGGCGCTGGTGAGAAGGCCGTGCTCGGAGACGGTCGGGTCGGCCCCCGTGTTCATCAGCACGAAGCAGCCGGTCCCATAGGTGTTCTTGACCATGCCCCGCTCGAAGCAGGCCTGACCGAACAACGCCGACTGCTGGTCGCCCGCGACCCCCGCGATCGGGACCGGTCGGTCCAGCACTTCGGAGGACGTCTCGCCGAAGGTACCGCTCGTGGCCTTGATCTCGGGAAGGAGGGCGGCCGGGATCCCGAGGCGGTCGAGGACCCAGCCGTCCCAGGTGCGCCCCTCGAGCGAGTAGAGGAGCGTGCGGGATGCGTTCGAGGGCTCGGTGACGTGGACCGCGCCGCCGGTGAGCTTGTAGATGAGCCAGGAGTCGATCGTCCCGAAGGCGAGCTCGCCCGCCTCGGCCCTCCTGCGCAAGCCCTCGACCTCGTCGAGCAGCCACATGATCTTCGTGCCGGAGAAGTAGGGGTCGAGGACCAGCCCGGTGCGCTTGCGGATCTCCTCTTCGAGGCCCTCGGACTTGAGTCGTTCGCAGATGGGGGCCGTGCGGCGGTCCTGCCACACGATCGCCGGCGCCACCGGCTCGCCGCTCGCCCGATCCCAGAGAACCGTCGTCTCCCGCTGGTCGGTGATCCCGATGGCCGCGATATCGCCCGTCCCGGCGCCGGCCTCGTCGAGCGCTCCTCGCATTACTTTTGCGGTGGTTTGCCATATTTCTTCCGGATCGTGTTCAACCCACCCCGGGCGGGGGTACGACTGCGAGAACTCGGAGTAAGCAGTGCCCGACACGGTCGAGTCGGGTGCGACGACCAGTGCCTTGATGCCGGTCGTCCCGGCGTCGATCGACATGACGGATTGCGGCATGTGACCTCCGAAAGGCAGGTTTGGTTGCAACGTTTTTCGCTGCAGGACAAAGCTAGCGTGTCGGAGGCGCGCAGACTCATCCGCGCCGACATGCAGAGCGTGGGCGTCGACGGCCCGCCCCTCTTCGACTGCCTCGTGGCGGTCACCGAGGCCTGCACGAACGCCCTGCTGCACGGGCGCTCGCGCGCGAGCGACGACCCGGCCCCCGTCCTCGAGTGGGCCATCGACGAGAGCAGGGCCTCTTTCAGGATCGAGGACTACTCGACCGAGGGCTGGTCCCGCATCGCTCACCCGTCGCGCAGCGAGGCGGCGCCGAAGGTCGAGGACCTGCAGGTGGGGGGCCTCGGGCTCGGCCTCATGCGCGACCTCATGGATCAAGTGGACATCCACACCGGGTCGGTCGGAACCGAGGTCCGCCTGATGAAGAACCTGAACGCGGAGACGACCTCTACGTCTTGACGATGACCTCGGCGCGCACCCAGCCGACGCCGCTGATGCCGATCGCCTGGGCCGCCGCGTGACTGAGGTCGAGAATGCGGTCGCCCACATAGGGACCGCGATCGTTCACGTACACGACGACGCCCCGTCCCATGTGCGTGACGTATAGGTAGGTGCCGAAGGGCAGGGTCTTGCTCGCGACCGTGTAGAGACGCGAGTCGAAGATGTCGCCGTTCGCCGTGGTGTTGCCCTCGAACCCCGGGCCGTACCACGACGCCTCGCCCTCGAACGCAACGCCGGTCGTCGTGAACAACGAGGGGATCCCGTTCGAGGGGCCGGTTCCCTCGAGCCGATCGGGATCGTGCACGCCCCACGTGGTGTCTTGCGGGGTGTCGGGTGACTCGCCCAGCTCGGGGGCCTCCTCGAGCGCGTCGTGCTCGACCTCCTCGCGCGCCGCTATGCGCGCCTCGCGCTCGAGCTCCTCGATCTCGTCGTTCAGGTCCGCGAGCATCCGGTCGCGCTCGGCGACGGTCTCTTTGATGTCCGCGACCAGCGCGTCCTGGCGCGCCTGGGCATCCATGAGGGCCTGCTTGCGTTCGTCGAGGCGCGCCTGGGCACTTTCCGCCTCGGTCTTGGCCGCGAGCAAGTCGTTCAGCGCGGCTTCGTCGAGGGCGGCCGACTGCCGGATCGCGTGGGCGACCGTTTCCATCTGCGAGAGCGTCTCCGCCGACAGCAGCATGGCCACCTCCGTGCCCGTGCCGTTCTTGTAGGTCTCCACCGCGCGCTCTTCGAAGCGGGCAAGGGCGCGGTCGTTCGCCTCATCGCTCGCCGCGATCTCCAACTCCATCTCGGCGACCTCTGCGTCGGTCGCCGCGAGCTCCTCGGCGATGTCGGCCTGCCGTTGCTCGAGCTCGTTGAGTCGTTCACCCATGGCGGTGATCTCGGAGCCCACCGCGGCCGCCTCTGCGCGCAGGCTCTCGATGTCTTCGGCCGCGGCCTGCTGGGCCGTTGCGGCGACGGCCAGGAGCGCCCCTGCGGCGAGGGCGCGACGAATCGATAGGCGAATGCCTCCCATGTCCTCTCTCTTCGGTCGTCGCGGTGCCGCGATTGAGGCTGCGAGTGCTGCGTTTGCGATGATGGGCCGGTCTGCGTGTGGAGGAGCGGTCGGACCAGGAGGGAGTGGGCGGGTGGCTCGAATCGGGATCTTGACCGGGGGAGGGGACTGCCCCGGCCTAAACGCCGTTATCAGGGCCGTCGTGCGCAAGGGCGTGAACGTCTACGGCCACGCGATCATGGGCTACCGCGACGGCTGGCGCGGCGTGCTGGACAACCGCGCGACCCATCTCACCCCCGACAACACCTCCGGGATCCTTCATCGCGGCGGCACGATCCTAGGCTCGTCGAGGACCAATCCCTTCAAGGAAGAGCAAGGCGTCGAGCGCGTGCACGAGAGCCTCGGCGACGAGCGCATCGACTGTCTGATCGCTATCGGCGGCGAGGACACTCTCGGCGTCGCGAACAAGCTCCGAAGCGAGGACGTGAACGTGATCGGCGTCCCGAAGACCATCGACAACGACTTGTCGGCAACCGACTTCACCTTTGGCTTTCACACCGCGGTCCAGATCTGCACGGACGCGATCGACCGCCTGCACTCCACGGCCGAATCTCACAACCGCGTGATCGTCCTCGAGGTGATGGGACGCCATGCGGGATGGATCGCTACCTACGCCGGTATCGCGGGAGGCGCGGACGCGATCCTGGTCCCCGAGAAACCCTTCGACATCGACGAGGTGTGCGACCACATCCGCCACCGGCACAAGGGCGGCCACACGTTCTCGATCGTCGTCGTCGCCGAGGGGGCGACGCCCGCCGCCGGCGAGGAGACGTTGCAGACCGAGGAGAAGGACGCGTTCGGTCACGTGAGGCTCGGCGGCATCGGTGTCGCGCTCGAGCGCGAGATCGAGGAACGGACCGGCTACGAGACGCGCGTGACGATCCTCGGACACATCCAGCGCGGCGGCACACCGACGGCGTTCGACAGGGTCCTCGCCACGCGCTTTGGCATCGCGGCGATCGACGCAGCCTCCGAGGGCGACTTCGGCAAAATGGTCGCTCTCCGAGGCACCGACATAGTGAGGGTCGACCTCGAAGAGGGAGTGGGCGAGCTAAAGACGCTCGACCCCGACCTCTACGCAACGGCCGAGGTCTTCTTCGGATAACCGCAGCGCGGACGGGGCGCTTATCCTGAGCAATCCATGGCCGACGTCATAGACCTTCGCTCAGACACCGTCACGCGCCCGACGCCCGAGATGCGGCGCGCCATGGCCGAGGCCGAGGTGGGCGACGACGTCTTCGGCGACGACCCGACGGTCAACGCGCTGCAGGAGTACTCCGCAGACCTCCTCGGCAAGGAGGCCGGTCTCTTCGTGCCGACCGGCTCCATGGGCAACCAGGTAGCGCTCGGCGCGCTGACGCGTCCCGGCGACGAGGTCGTCTGTCACACCGCGGCGCACTTTTTGCACTATGAGGGCGGCTCGGTCGCGGCGCACCTGGGTCTGATGATGAGACCGCTCGAGGGAGATCAGGGCGTGATCGATGCCGACCGCGTTGCCGAGGTCATCCGTCCCGGCAGCGAGCACAATCCGAGAACAAGTGTGGTCGCGATAGAGAACACCCACAATGCCGCCGGGGGAGCGATCTTCCCGATCGACGAGGCGCGGGCGATCGCAAAGGTCGCCGAGGAGCGCGACGTCGCGGTTCACCTCGACGGCGCGCGGCTCTTCAACGCCCAGGCCGCGACCGGCAC